>DASZUP010000799.1:0-2357 GCA_035547635.1 Pirellulales bacterium | reverse complement strand
CTGCTCGCACTCTCGCAGCGGATGATTGGCCGGCAAAGGTTCCTGCTCGAACACATCGAGGCCGGCGCCGGCCAACCGCCCTGAACGCAGCGCTTCAACCAGCGCCGGCGTATCGATCACAGCGCCGCGGGCCGTGTTGACCAGCAATGCGCCCGGCTTGAGCAATTCCAGCTCGCGGCGCCCAATGAGCCCGCGAGACTTGTCGGTCAGCTTGACGTGCAGGCTGACAGCATCGGACGTGCGCAGCAACTCGTCGAATTCCACGAACTCCACGCCCATCTCACGGGCTCGCTCCTCCGAGGGCCGGTACGTCCATGCCTGTACCTGCATGCCAATCGCGCGCGCCAGCCGGGCCGTCTCCGCGGCAATCGGTCCGGCGCCGACCAGGCCCAGCGTCTTGCCGCGCAGGTAAATGTTCTGCAGGCCTGTCCAGCGTCCTTGCTTCAGCTCGTTGGTTTGAAACCAGGCCCGCTTCGAGACGGCCAGCAGTAACCCCAAAGCATGCTCGGCCACGATCGGCGCCGTCCGTCCAGGCAGATTCCGCACGTCGATCCCCTGTTCGCGCGCAACGTCCAGATCGATGGCATCCGTGCCGATGCCGCAAATGGCGAACATCCGCAACCGCGGCAGTTGACGCAGCACCTCAGCGTGCCAGGTGATGGAACTGCGCGAGTTGACCAGGCAGGTCGCCCCGCGAGCGCGGCGCACTTTTTCCGCGTCGTCCCGCGGCCGGTCGCTGTACAGCACGACTTCGCCGTACGGCTTCAATCGGGCGAGGTGCGGCGAATGTTGAATCTGGATCGGGTCGTCGCCCGGAATGACAATCAGTGGTCGCTCGGAAGGCATGACTCAAATCTCGCGGCAGGTTCGACGGAACAGTGCAGTTTGCTTAAGTTTGACGATCGCACGCGCCAGTACAAGGCGCAATTGACGCGACCGCAAAACGGCCGACGGCAGGCGAATGCCTGCTTGCTTTAGCGCCGGCGGACGCGCCCCGCCGTTACGCCTCGGCCATTTCACTTCGCGGCAGTAAGGCGCACAGCAGGCTCGACGCCAAGATCAGGCCGGCGAATACAAAAAACGCGGCTGCGGGTCGGCCGAGACGGTCGAACAACTCGATCGTGCCCGCCGCCACCGGGCTGGCCAGTCCCCAGGTCACGCCCATCGTCAGGCCGCTGGCGATGCGTTGCCCGCGCGGCAGCAATTGCTGACCGCAACTGACGAGCATCGGCAGCGTGGCGCCCAAGAACAGGCCGCCTGAAACCACGCACGTCAGCAACAAGGAAGGCGATGCCGTCGGCGCCGCCAACAGCAAGGCGGCCGCGGGTAACGGCAGCGCCCACAGCGCCCGCCGTTCGTTATGGCGATGAACGAACAACGCGCAGGCAATGCTGCCCGCCCCGATCGCTCCCATGAACAGCGACTGGGCGAAGCCGATATCCGCATTGCTCCCGCCCGCTTCTTTGATGGCAAACGCCAGTCCCAGCGGCACGCCCAGCACGGGCGCCACTCGCAGCACGCCCAAGGCCACCAGCAGCCCCATCGCTTTCTTCTTGCCGCGGAACAGTTCGCGCAGCGCCGGAATTGCCTGCCCAGCGTGAACCGCAGGAGCCGGAGCGCGGCGCAGCGCCACGGCGACTACCGCAAATGCCAGCCAGCCCCAAGCCGGCGTCCAGGCCACCGCGGACAGCCCATGCACGGCCGTCAGCTTGCCGGCATACAGCGGCCCCAGAGCCTGGCCCAGATAACCGCCAATGGCAAACACAGACAGCGCTCGGCTGCGATTCGCCGGCGCACATGCAGCGGCCATTGCCGCCGCCTCGGGATGGAATGCGGCAATGCCCACGCCTGCCAACACCAGCAACAGGCACAGCGCCGCAAAGGAATGGGTCAAGCCCACAGCGCCGATGCACGCCGCGCTGAGCAGCGGGCCGGCCCAGATCAGCCACCGCGCCTGGCGCCGTTCCGCCCAATAGCTGATCGGCAATTGAACGAGCGAATTCGTCAGGTTCCACAGCACATACACGGCCTGGAACTGTGCGTCGCCGAGCGACAACCCGGAGCGCAAATCGGGCCAGAGCGGCTGGATGGCCAGCGCAATCGTATCGACTGCTACGTGAGCGGAAGTGAGCAGCAGTAGCAGCTTGAGCGGAGACACGCGGCGGGCAAGACGTCAACGGCGGCGGGAGGAATCGGGGCGAGAGACGACACCGTTTTACGCCGCGCGTTTGGCGAACACAAGCTCATGCAACTCGCTGCGCCAGCATCGACAGCTCATCTCTCCCAGGAACCTGTCGGGACGGCACGTTTGCCGCAGCGAACCTTGCGTGCACGGGTCCATGCCGCCCAAGAAGGAC
>DASZUP010000798.1:0-11283 GCA_035547635.1 Pirellulales bacterium | reverse complement strand
ATCAGGCCGAGCGGATCAAGCCCGAGTCGGCGGCAGATCCGTTCGCACTCTGGCAGGACGGGAATTTCAGCCTGCTCGACGATCAAACCGGCCTGTGAGGCTTCAGCCAGCTCGCGCAACCCTGCGGCCAATCCGCCTTCGGTCGGATCATGCAAGGCATGCACTCCGCCAACTTCCAGCGCCAGCCGCGCCTCGCGCACCACGCTGATGCCCGGCTCGTGCAGCAACTGCCGGCAATGCTCCAGCTCATTCTGAGAAAGCGCGTCGCCGAGCTGCTCAGGGCACTCCCGAGCGATCAGCGCCGTGCCTTCCAGGGCGATCGCCTTGGTGATCAGCAGCGCGTCGCCCGGTCGCGCTCCGGCGGCGGTCACCAGCCGCTCGCGCGAGGTCTCGCCCAGCATCTGCCCAACGACGATCGGCCGCTGGAGCCCGTGCGTGATCTCGGTGTGTCCGCCGCACAAGGAAACGCCCAGTTCGCCGCAGGCTCGCGACAACTGCTCGAAGATGCTTTCGGCCAGTTCGGCCGTGGCGGCCTGTTCAGGCAGCAACACGGTCGCCAGAAACCAGCGCGGCGCAGCGCCGCAGCAGGCTACGTCGTTGGCGTTCACGTGGACGGCGTACCAGCCGATCTCATCGGCGGCGAAGGTCACCGGATCCGTCTTGACCACAAGGCAGCGATCGCCCATCTCGATGACCGCAGCATCGACGCCGACGCTCGGCCCGACGATTACGCGAGGATCGTCGATTGCATGGCGCGCCAGCAAGCGGCGCAACAAATCGACAGGCAGCTTGCCGGCGGGCAATGGTGGCATCAGTCAGAGGCGTTGCCGTCCGCCAGGCGAAGTTGGCCTGCGGAACGGGTCGTTCAAGGTTTCTGCGAAGCAACGTAGGCGCTCAGCGCCTCCAGATTCTGGCAGAAAACGGCGCTGGAGACAAACGGCTGCTCGGCGCCGAATTTCGGTTGCCCTGTCATCCGCTCTCCCGTCGCTTTGCTGATCCAACGTCCTTGATCGTCAAGGCGACTCAGAATCTCTCGGAGCCGGTCCTCAGAGACTTTCACCGGGCGATGTTTGCGATCGGCCGCCGACTTCTTCCCTGGGGCGGAGCTCAGTTCGGCAAACGTGCGTTCGATCCGCTCCAGCTTTCCGGAACCGACCTTCCAGCCGTAGTGGGTCGGCACGTCGCCGTCGTCATGCGTCAATTCATAATTGCTGGTCATGTACAGCGGCTTGTTGGTGCGCAGTTCGTAGAATCGCGCCAGGCGCCCGTCGGGCAATCGCGAGGCTTTCAGGTAGGCGACGGCCGCGGGAATGGGTTCCAGGTACTTGGGGTCGCCGGTCTCGCGATAGATCTTGATCAGCGTCTCCAGAGCGTCCTGCGACTCGTGACCGGAAATCGCCGGCGGCTCGAACTTGCGAGCCCAGACCGGATGCATCTCATAATCGTATTGCTGGGCCCAGGCCGGCTGCGGCGCCGGCATCTGAGCCAGCAGCAGGAAGTCGCCCAATTTTTCCAGCGCCTGGCGACAGCGTTGGTCTTTGTAGATCGTCATTCCATCGAGCAAAACGTCGGACACGTCGCCGCACAAACCGTCATTGAGCGTGTAGAAGTTCCAGTATTCCTTCACGTGATGCTCGGTCTTCCAATCGTAGTCCGGATAGCTGGCTTTGGCTGACGGCTGGTCGGCAACCGGGCCGCTCCAGACCTGCGGGAAGGCGCCGATGGGAAACTGTGCCTTGAGCAGCGCCTCCCGTGCGAACGTTGCCGCTTCGTGTACTTCCTCGTCGTGGAATTCCAACGCCTGGTCCAGGTGCATCAGGAACCGCAAGGCGCTTTGCGTGGTGTTGTCGTCCAGTGTGGAATAGTTTCGGCCGCGTCCCTTTCCGCGCCGATACTGCGCCCGCCGCTTGCCTTGCGGGTCGAAGTCGATCGAACTGGTCCAGCCGCCCGAGGCAAGCTGACCGTAAATCAACGCCGCGGCCGCATCTCGCGCGGCGTCGAGATAGAACTTGTCCTGCGTTGCGCGGTAAGCGGTCAGGTAGGCCATGCCGACGGCGGGCGTTCCGGGCGGCTGCACCCAGATCTCCGTGGCCGCCGCCTTGCCTTCGCCCCAGCGCTGCTTAAGGTCGAGCGAATAATAGTACACGTAGCCGCCATGCACCGCGACGCGGTCATGATAGTAACTCGCCGCGCGGCGCATGGCCTGCTTCGCCTGCTCGGCAAGCGGAGCAGCTTGCGGCTCGGCGCGGAGCGAGGCGCCGACGGACGACGAGATGAACCCGACCAACAACACGGCAAGCAAGCGGCGACGCATGGCGATCTCCGAAACAAGAAGTGGAGCGGGGATTTCGCCTCAATCGTAACTGCGCCGCCTGCGTCTTGCGACTGTCGGCAGAAAAAAGACGACGCGGCTGAAAACGCAGAATCTCACCGCTTCTGCGTGGGAGGCGCCAGCGAAAAATGCGGGTGTTTAGCCGGCGGACTGCCGTGCGACGGCGGTGCGGGTTCCGCCGCCGTCCGTCGAAGAATCAGGGCCGTCCTGCGCAGACGCGGACTTCGGCCGTCGTCGACCGGTCAGGGCGGCCAGCGGTTGGGCGCCGAGCGTCCCTTGCAGCTCGTCGAGATAGTCAGGACGCTCGACCCGCGCCAGCTCATTCGCCACATAGGCCCGGCGCTCGTCGATCTGCAGCCGTTCCGCCTCCTCGGCGTGGCCCGGCAACTGCCCGTACTCGTCCAGGTACTTCAAACGCCGCTTGCAGACGGAAATCTCGCGGTCTTGCTGCGCTTGCAGCCGCTGGGCGTACCAGTCGCTGGACAGCAACGCGTCGAGCGTGAACATCGAGCGGAACGCAGGGTCGTGAACGGTCCGCCCGTTCCAATGACCTTCGGCCATGATCGCCAGCAACGCCTGCAGCGGCGGACAAAGCTCTTCGAACGTTCCGTCGCCGTAGTATTGCCGCGCCGTGCGCTCGTGAGCCTCGGCGATATACAGGATGCCGTCAGCATACGAATCGTGATCCTGCGTTTCCGGCCGCAGCATCGATTCGTCGAAAATCTTGCCGGGGTTATCGAACACGCGGCCGAAGAAACGCCGCACAAATTCGTAAGTGATGCGGTAGCCCAGGCGGCTCGCCGGAATCGGTTTGCCTTCGTATTCAAAATCAGCCAGGGGCTCCAGCAGTCCTTCTTCCCGCAAGTAGTTCGGATCGCGTTCCTGCGACGTCATGCGGCACCAGACCTCGGGAATCAACAGGCTGATGTCGTGATCGACTCGCATGTTGGGACCAATGTGTCCGGCGGAGGTGGAGAAACCCTGCAGGCCGGTAAGAATGTAACTCACCAGCGCGGCGTTCAGATCGGCGGCCGGGCGCAAGGCGTTGAAAGGCCCCTTGGTCATCGCGCCCTCGCTGCCGGCGCCGGTCGTCGAAGGGCTCTTGCCCGTCAACGAGCAGATGAAGTCCATGAACAGCTCGGGCAGCTCCTGGTAGTGGATCGGATTGTACACGGCCAGGCTGCGGATCCCCTGTTCGCGGCGCGGCGGGTTGTTGCGGCGGCCGAGCAGCACCGCGTTCACCGGATGACGAACCGCCTCTCCAGGCGGCAACGCGCGGAACAGCCGTGTGCCGGTCTCCGTCACGTAAGCCGCCATCGGCTCGACCAGGTCGGGCCGCGTTTGCAGGTAGCGAGGGTTCTTGGAAGGCTTGCCGTCGACCAGCCGCGGGTTTGCCGAGCAGACCACGTAGCTGCTCTGCGAATCAATCGCCGAACGCAGCAAGGTTTGCATGGGCGGACTGAAGGCGTCGAAATCAATCGGCTTGGTTGCCATCTCCTGAAGCTCGGCCTGCGAAAGCGGCTGGAAGTTCGAAAGAAAATTGCCGGCGCGAGACAGGTCGTACTCGGTCTGCTTGTCCAACCCGCGATGAATGGCGTCGTCCGGCCGCTGGAACAGGCGATACTCGCAGTTGGAAACGAACTTGTAGCTCGTGGCCCAATCGGCGCCGCCCAGGTTGGGCAGCAGCCGTCCCGGCACGACGACCGAAGCGCTGATGTCGTCTTCGGTCTGCAGCTTGACGGCGGCGGCGAAGTCCTGCCGAACTTTGTAAGTGCGCCAGTCGGAAGGGGGCAGCAGGCCCACGCGCAAGTAGGTGCCCACGAGCTGCCGGTGCCGGTATTTCAGCTCGTGCCCTGGCGTGCCGTTGACAATGTCGACGCCGAAGTGGCGCCGCCAATCGGCGCCCCACTCCGCCCGGTAGAACCGCTTGATGACGAACACAATCGCATAGATGTGATTAGGAATCGAAGCCAGCCAGGCGTTGTACTCGTCGCAGTAGACGGGCGAAGGGGTCAAGAGCTTGATCACGCTGCCCAGCGAACGGTTGGGATCGAGCAGCTTGCGACTGGTCCGCGCCGCCGACGGTTCGCCGCTTAAGGGGCGCCGCCAACGCGTGGAATAATCCTTTTCCATGATGAACCGGACCAGCTCGAAATCCTTGGCCACATCGGAGACGAAGACGGGTCCGTAGTGCATGTAGTCGCGAATCGACTTGCTGATCTCGCTCTTGCCGCCGCCCGATACCGTACACGGTTTATGGCAGAACGCGCCTTCGCCGGCCGAGCCGATCAACCGCCATGAAGGCGCCGCCGGATGCTTTTCCATCCGCAATTGATAGCCCGAAGGGGCCATGTAGACCTTTTCGGGCAGCAGCGGTATGGAATGCTCGACGCCGTCTCGCTGCCAACGAATGCGCTGTTCCGGCAGGATCGCACGGGCATCTTCGGGAATGTAGACCAGATCCGGGAAGTTCCGATCCACGCCGTAACCTTCCGGCTCGACGCGGACGAACTCGGCGTAATCCCGGGCCACGTCCTGAAACGTGCGGCCATTGTACCGGATGCTGTTTACCTGGAACTCTTCGCCCAGGTTGAAGCTGGGAAACGCCAACGTTCCGCCCGCATGTTCCTCTTCGACATTGCCCATCAGATTGGCCGCGTAGCCAATCTGCGTTTTGACCTCTTTTTTGCAGTAGCCGAAGTAATTGTCGGCAATCAGCGTGACGATCACTCCGGCCTCGGTGCGACAGGTGATCTTGAAGGCGTCGCCGTCGTTGTAGCGCTCGCTCTCATCTCGCCAGCACATCCGATCTCTTCGCTGCCGCTCGCTCGCCTCGTCATAGTGAGGCAAGCCGAGTTCTTTCTTCGTCAGCGAGACCAGGTGCGGCGCCAGGATCACGGTCCCGGTGTGACCGGTCCAATGGACGACGTCGAGCCCCGCGTCGTTTTCCGGCACGAAAGGATCGCCCGCGTTGCCGAAGATCGACTCGACGAAATCCAGATTGCTGACCAGCGAACCCGGTGCAAAGAAACGCACCTCCATCCGCTTCTCGGGGCAGAAGCCCGGCACAGCCGGACAGACAAGCGGCCGGATCAACAACGACGCCCACCCGCGCGCGGCAGGCGTTCTTCCGGCCGTGAAGGGAAAGGCCAGCAATTCTTCCGGCGGATTCACCGCGCGGCGGAACAGTTCCACGTAGGCCTGGCGCGGCACGCTCGACTTGTCGCCCGGTATCGGCAGGCCTCCTTCGGCGATATGAAACGTGCCCTTGGTCGTCCGCCGGTCGTGCTTCGGATTATGCAGCACGCCGTTTTTCACTCGGAACGACTGCAGCAGCGCGCTGGAATAATCGTCCGCTTCGGCCGGCAGCGACAGCTCCCGCGCCATGCCGTGCCGGTCGAGGATCAACGTCCGGGCGGGCAACTGCAAGGCGTCGCCGCCGGGAACGTCGCGAAAGTGCTGCCGCAGAAACGTCTCAATCCGCATATCGACCGGCGAGCGGTGACGGGCCAGCAGGCGGTTCTTCTCCTGGAAGTTCTCCAGCAACCCTTTGGCCAGATCGGCGAACGGTTTGTCATCGTCGCTCAACGCGGCCGGAAAGCCGTTGGCCAGCAATTGCAGATTCACGTAGCGCAGCAATTGCTTGCGCTCGCTTTCCGGATCTGAGACCGCTACTCCGGGCGTCAGGCCCAGCGCTTGTTTGTATTCAAAGCGAAAACGCCCGTCCTGCCATGAGCGTTCGGGCGTCGAATGAGAACTGTTTCCGTGTTGCATAATCGACCGTCAGATACCGCAAGAACCGCCTCCGCGCTGACAGCCTGCACGGCGGCGAAGAAAAAACTCGAAACCGCGAGCTTAATCGGCCGAGAGAGCAAATCCAATGCCGCCCCAGGAGGCCCTGCTGACGCAAACGCGCGCCTCGCGTGCATTCTCAGAAAAAAAACTGGGACAAAATGCCGTGAACGACTGGGATCCGCGAGAAAAATCGCTGCTGGAAGCCGCGGCGGGCGCCGCTACTGCCGGCCGCGGCCTCAGGGCGTTCGTTCGATCCGCCTACGTCTGGCGGACGCGCACATGGCGCCCGTTTTCCCGGCAAGGGCCGCCAGCTTACTTCCGCGGTGGGCGCGCCAACTCGCCGCTTCCACGCAGGACGATGGCGTTGCACTTGAAGGCATGCGCATCTCGGCGTTGATCGTTGCCTGCGAAGCAACGGTCGTCGACGACGAGCTGGCGGAATTGCCTCGCATGTTCTATCTTGGCGGCGCCTGGTCACGGGTGACAGGGCGTTGCAAACCTGCAGGCGCCCTGCTGGACGGATGGCTGATGGCCGAGGTCGCGTATGAGCCGCATTGTCGGGCCTGCCGATTACCATGGTCGCGGAGCGACCGGACCCGTGTTTTCCGGCGGCTATTTGTTCCGACTTGTCAGGGAAGCAGGCGTCAAAGGCGTCTTGGCGCTGATCAGCGCGGCCGCTGCGGCGTTTCTACCGCTGATCGTCCTGTTGTGGTTTAACTTTTTCCGCTTCGATACGGTTCCGCTGACCGCGATTTCGCGAAACGTTCAAGTCAAACAAGAGCAGACGACGGACGACGCCGAATCAGAAGAACCGGGCGAGACGGCGCTGTTGCAAATCTTCTGCGAAGTTCCCAACGCGGACGGCTGGCGAACGCTGTACGCTTTCGACGATCCGGCGAGAAACGCGAACGAAGAGATCATTCCCCTATTTGCCAGCCACGAGGCCGTCTATCTGAGGCCGCGCAGAGAGATGGACCTGCCCTTCGCTTTGCTCGGGCTGCCTCCGCTCAGCATTTGGCTGCCCGCAGGCGATTACGAGATCCTGGTCGTCTACCGTCCGTGCAGCGACTGGAACGCGGACCGCGACGCGACGCCCATGCTGCCTTTGGCCGCCAGTCGCTGCGATTGCACGCTGGAGGACGGGCAACGGACCGTCGTTCGAGTCCCGCTTCCGCATCACGAGGAGCCGCTGGGAATTCCTTTGCGCGATGCGAGCGGCGAGCAGGCAGCGAGCCCGGAGCGACTGGCGCCATTTTGCCGGGCAATCGAACAAACGACCGCCGTGCCGACGCCTGGCGGAGTACTGCTGAATCTTCCGGAGCCGACGGTCCGACATCAAGACGAGCATCGCGAGTGTACCGTGCATTTTGACGAACTGGCTGCCGTCAACCGGGAGTGGACTCGCGAGCAACTGGCGGAGCTTCGAGCCTGGCTGCCCGCCGAAGCGACCGCTACGCGCAACCGGCTGGACGAACTGATCCGCTCGCTCGACTGGCGAGCGTTCTTTCAAGGCTGGTACTGTTACGTCGCGGCCGGCGTCTCCGGGCTGGTGTTGACTCGCTGGGGCGCGATTAGCCTGCTCGAGCCGGTAAACCGCCGCCGGGCGCTGTACGAATCAATCCGCATTGCCGTCGCCGTCTTTCTGCTGGCGGCCGGCGCCTGGTTCTTCTGGTCGCTGTTAACCGGCGCCGGCGGCTGTCGCTTCGGCGGCGCTCTTCCCAAGCGGCCGTTTTGAAGCCTGTCTTTGCGTCTACTCGTCTTCTTCCGTCTCCGCCGGCGCGTCTTTGGCGCCCAGCGCTCGCAGCGCCTCGGCAAGCGTCTCTTCCAAACGCGGGCTGGCGCCGATGAAGACCCGCGCCACCTTGCCCTCAGGCCCAATGACCACGGTGAACGGAATGGAAGAGGCGCCGTATTGTCCGGCCACTTTTCCCTCGCGATCCAAGGCAACCGTCAGCGAGAGCTTGAGCCGGTGCAGCGCGTCGTTGATTTCGGCCGGCGTCTGCTGCAGGTTCACGGCCAGCAGCTCGACCTGCTCCGGCGGAAAGGCGTTGACGGCCTGGGCGATCTTGGGCAGGCTTTGCATGCACGGCGCGCACCAACTGGCCCAGAAGTCAACGACCACGATCTTGCCTTTCCGCTCGGAAAGCCGGAATGTGGCGCCGTTGAGCAACTCCGCGTCGAAATCGATTGCCGGCCGCCCGATGAGCGACGAGCCGAGCCCGGCGGCGCCGGCGTCGGCTGCTTGCGAAGCATCCATCCGCGACACGGCCGGTTCCGCAGCGCTGGTCAGCCGCCACTCGCCGTAGGGCGATTTCGCGGCGTTGCGGAGCACCTGCTTGCCGAGCAGCAATTCGCTTTCCTGTTCGACGTGAACGCGGCGCGGGCCGAGCAGTTCGTTCTCGCCGGAAATCCAGCCATCCTCGACCTCGTCCGGGACCAGCGTCACCCGCGTGCCGTCGATGCGCGTAATCTGCACGGCGCCTTGCGGCGGCTTGAAGTCGCCGGGCGCTTCGCCCGAGCCGTCCAACTCGTCCGGGTGCAGCCAGATAATCCGCGAGATCAAACGGCGCCAGAACTCGCGCGGACGGCCGTTGACTTCGAATCGCAGTTGATCTTCGCTGACGTCCAGCAATCGACCGCGCAAGTAGTCGCCGCCGGACGAGCACAAAATATGCGTGGGCGGATCGTCCTTTTGCAGCCTCGGCAGGGTGAGCAGCCGTTCGCGCTTGTCTTTGGGCAGCGGATCTCCTGTCGGCTGCGAGCCGAATTCGATCGCTTTGACCCGCGCGTGCGGCAGCTTTTGAAGCGGCTTGTCCGCTACCTGAAACGAAATGCCCGAGGCGTCGATACGCACGATCCGGCACCGATAGACGTCGCCGGTCCGCAGGAACAAGCGGTCCTTGGCCTGGGCGTCGAATTCCAAACGCTTGGGCAACGTGGTCGCCGGAAAATCGATCCGGCCCGAAGCGTCTGCGCTGAAGGCACTGCTCGTTTCGCTGCCCAACGGCTTCCAGGCCAGGCGACTCTTGCCCGCGTCGTCCTTGATCGATTCCAGCGCGCCGTGCAACCGGCCGTCATCCAATTCGAGCAACAGCAGCTTGCCGGCGGTGCGCGTCGGCGGCGACACTTTGTGGCTGAAAACAATCCTACGGATGCCGGCCAGCGGCAGCGATACGGCCTCGAGCGTGTCAGCGTCAACCGCCTCGCGGCATTCCAACAACAGCCGCTCGTCGGCCAGGCCCTCGATCCAGCCGCTCAATCGCGTTCCATCGGCGAATGACACCCTGCTGGCGGGCCGCTGTGTGGCCTGGGGTTGTTCGTCGGAAATCGGATTCAGAATGACCTGATCCACTGCGTCTTCGCTGCACACGCGCTCGTCTTTTCCTGAGACGACGCGAAACTCCCGCCGCTCGACGTCGTACGTGATCGGGCTGCCGTACAACACCGTTCCGTCCGTGCGCTGGATGCGCGGCGCGTTAACCAGCATTTCCCCCGGCGCCGCGCCGCTCGCGCGGCTGACGCGCAGTCGTTCCAACGTCAATCCGCCGCGACCGTGCTTGAGATAAATGCCGGACAGGACTTGCGGCGCGTCCTTTCCGGTTTTTACCGTGGCCAGCAGCACGCCGTCGCCGCTCAGAACGTCGACTTGCTGCCGCTGTTGATCCAGTTGCACGAGCAGATGCAGACTGCCCGGGCCGGCTCGCAAGTTCGTCACCTGCGCCAGATCAAGATCCCCTTCGGTCTCGCGGCGCACGATCAGCGCCCCTTCGATGCACTCCAGGCGACAAGCGGGCCACGGCGCCTGAGCTTGTTTGCCGGCGCCGAAGAGCAATTCGAAATCGGCGGCCTGGCGCCAGGATAGTTTGACTTCAATCCGCGCCTGCGGCGGCAACTCGAGATCGAGATAGAGCGAGGCTTGCGGCGTTTCGGTCGCCAAACCGTCGCCCGTCTCTTTCCAAGCGTCTGGCTGCGGCGAGGGCGCCCATTCCGCCGCCGAATTGGGACCGGAGTAGAGCACGGCGGCGTGCTCGCCCACGCGTTCCAGCCGCCGCACTTCAGCTTGCTTCACGCGCAGTCGTCCGGCCACGCTCGATGCAAACACCAGGTCTTCGTCGCCCCAAGCCGCCAGCCGGCCGTAAAGGGCGTCGCCATTCATCAATACCAGGCGATAAGGCTCCTTGGGCTGCTGCAGCGCCTCCGGAACATCGAAGCGGATTTCTTCCAAATACAGCAGCCTGGCATCGAACCGGAACGGCTCAATAAAGTTCGGCGACTGCCAGGCCAGCTCGCCGGGATTCGTCGAACGCGCCAACGCGCCAGGCAAGCGATCGCCGTTGGTAAACGTCAACACGCCGGCGGGCCGCGCTGCGTCGGCGCCTTCCTCCGCCTGCAGGCCGTGACCAGCCCAACCGCCTGCAACGGCCAGCAGTGAGGCAAAGAATATTCGCATGGCGTTGCGCTCCTTAGCGTTCGTAGATGGGCAGGAAGCGGTAATTCACCGCCAAAACCAGCACGGACATGGCCGTGCTCAGGACCGGCTCGCCTAGCGAGCCCGCGATGCTGCCGTCGGGTTGCTGCAGACTCCGCAAGCGGCGGACTTGCGATTCGTTCCATTTCTCCCAGGCTTCAGGATCGCCCTGGTACAAGGCCTGCGCCTGATAATAGGCGGTGTACTCGGCGTAACCGCCCTGACTTGCACTGCTGCCTTTGACGTACTTCAGCGTCGAGGCGTATTCAGGCAGATCCTTGCGACGGGCAATGGCGTAAACCAGAGTAGCGATGGACGACCGCGCCTCGGACCGGCCGTGGGCGCCAATTCCTGAGTAACCGACGCTGCCGTCTGGCGAAGTCATTTGCCGGTAGTAGGCGAGCGCTCGTTCCATGTTCTTGTCGGGCACTTCGATGCCTGCGTTGCGCGCCGCCAACAGCCCCACGAAGACGGCGCCGCTGACCGAGGTGTCAGCATCGCCAGCGTTGGGCGAATAGCGCCAGCCCCCCTGCGGATTACGGTCCTGCGAAGTGATGGCGCAGCGGACCGCCAGCTCGAGCGACTGTCCGATGGAAAAGCGAGTCCGGCCGGCTTCGCCCTCCCACAGGTTGCGATCATCGACGGCGCCATAAGCTTCCGCCAAGGCCAGCATGGCGAAACCATGATG
>DASZUP010000797.1:0-30937 GCA_035547635.1 Pirellulales bacterium | reverse complement strand
AGCGTGACCGTGGCCGAAGGCCGCGTACTGCTGACGCCCATCGAATCGCCGAATATGCATTGCTTGAATCTGCTCGACGGCAAGCTCGAGTGGCAGAAGCCTCGCGACGGGGGCATCTATGTGGCCTGCGTTCATAAGGGCAAGGCGCTGGTCGTCGACAACCGCGATCTGCGCGCCTTGAAACTGGCCGACGGCGAGCCGGCTTGGGACGAGGCGAGCGTGCCGCTCCCTTCCGGGAGCGTGCCCAGCGGACGCGGCTTTTTCGACGGTCAGCGGTACTATCTGCCGTTGACCTCGGCCGAGGTCGCTGCGATTGAGGTCGAGACCGGCAAAATTGTGGCCCGCAGTCGGTCGCGCACCGGCGCCGTCCCCGGCAACCTGATCTGTTATCAAGGCGCCGTGATCTCCCAGGGCGTGGATCAACTGGAGTGTTTTTATCAGCTTGACGATTTGCGAAAGCAGGTTGCGGCCACGCTTGCCGAGCGCCCCGACGATCCGGAAGCGATGGCGAGGCACGGCGAGCTGCTGCTGGACGAAGGCAAACTCGACGAGGCGGCGGCGGAACTGCGGCGCAGTCTCGAACTCGAAGCGGATCCGCGCACCCGGCACTTGCTGGTTGACGCGTTGCTGGAAGGCCTCGAGCGGGACTTCGCCTCGCATCGCGGCGCCGCTGACGAGATTAAACAATGGGCCGACGAGCCCGCGCAGCGTGCGCGTTACCAGCGCCTGATGGCCTCCGGACTGCTGAAGGCGGGCGAGAGCCTCGCGGCCTTCGAGACGCTGTTGGAGATGGCGGACTTGAGCGGCTTGCCCGCTGAGCCGGAGCGCATCGACCAGGCATTGTCGGTCCGTCGGGACCGCTGGGTTCGGGCGCAATTCGCCAGTCTCTGGAAGACGGCGGCGGCAGCCGATCGTGAACAAATCGAGCAAGCTCTGCAAGCGAAACTCGAGCCCCTGAAAGCCGCCGGGGGCGAGGATGCGCTGCGAGCCTTTATCAGCTATTTCGAAGGCAGCCCGCAGGCGGAAGCCGCCCGCGAAGTCCTGGCCGTGCGGCTGTTGAGCGGCGAGGGGTTGCTCGAAGCGGAGCAACTGTTGCGCAGGCTGGAGAATTCGTCGCATCGCGACCGCGCCGCTGCGGCGACGGCTCGATTGGCCCAAATGTTGCTGAAGTCGAACCGCTATGCCGATGCCGCCGTATATTGCCAGAAGTTGCAAGGGGCGTGGGCAGACGTTGCCTGTCTGGACGGCAAAACCGGACGCCAGTTGGTTGAAGAGTTTTCCGCAGCGGAAGAACTCAAACGCCAATTGGCCGCTTCGCCGGCGTGGCCTGAGGGAGAAGTGGAACAGCATGCGGAACAATCGCCCGCCATGGCCGGATATCGCAACGTGGCGATCGATTTCCGCGGGCCAGCGGGACCGTTTTTTGAGCACATGACGTTGGAATCGGACCAGCAGCAGGGCGCCCTGGTTGCACGCGACAGTCTGGGTCGCGAGGCGTGGCGGGTGGCGTTGCGCGAGCGCAACGGGATGAACAATTTCGGGTTCAATCCGGCCGTGAATTACGTCCGCACCGACGGTCACTTCATTCTGGCTTCGATGGGTTACGAGTTGGTCGCCATCGACGCTCTCGGTTCGCCCGACAAGGGCGGGCCGCGCGTGTTGTGGCGTCAGCAACTCAGCGACGGGGTCGGCGCCGCAAGACAAGCCGTGCAGATCCGCGCGGTCAACATGCCTTGGGGCGTGGCCCGAGTGCAAGCCGTTGACATTCACGGCCGACCGCTGGGCAACACCGGACCCGTGAGCAGTGATTTCGCCTGCTACCAGCGTTTGCGGAACTTGACCGTCATCGACCCGCTGACGGGCGACGTGCTCTGGGTCCGCAACGACGTGCCGGCCGGAAGCGATCTGTTCGGCGACGACGAGTTGTTATTCGTCGTGCCGCCCAACGCGCGCGAGGCCGTCGTCTTCCGCACGATGGACGGCCTGGAACTGGGCCGTCGGCAGCTCCCGCCCGTCGATCAACGGGTCATCACGCTGGGGCGTCGCGTATTGGCCTGGTCGTTGGGCGAGGTGAATGGCCGCGTCGTGCTGAAGCTGGTCGATCCTTGGGAGCAAAAGGAGCTCTGGCGCCGCCAATTCGAGGCCGACGCCAAGTTCTCTTGCATCGGCGAAGAAGCGGTGGGCGTGATGGAACGCAGCGGGCGCTTTGCCTTGCTGTCGCTGCCGGCAGGGCAAGCGCTGATCGAGGCGGAAGTCGATGCCGAGCCGTCGCTGAGCGAAATCTATCTCGTTCGCTCCGCAACGCACGACCTGCTGATAACCAATCGCCCCTGGCGGCAGAACTTCAACGTCATGGCGGCGCCCAACACGGGCGGCGTCGTCATCGACGGCATGGTGCACGGCTTCGAGCGAGCCACCGGCAAGAAGGCGTTTTCCACTCGACTGGAGCGCAAAGGGCTGTCGTTCAGCCAGCCGTACGATTTGCCCATCTTGACGTTTGCTTCGAACATCCCGTCGCCGATGCGGAACGTGCAAACGCCGCACGGCAATGTGATGTGCCTCGACAAACGCAACGGCCGCGTGGTTTATGAAGAAGACCTGCCGGGCCCGATCGGCCCCGTGGATCTTACGGCGGACGTCGGCAAGCATGAGGTGCTCGTGCGCACGCTGCGTTCGTCCAAGCGGCTGAAGTTCACCGATCGCCCGCTTCCGGCGCCGGAGGCCGATCCGAAGCAGGGCAAGCCGAAATCGACGGACTCGACTTCCATCAAGGCCGGCCGCGCCGTGCTGCGGGGGCTGCGCAAGTGGGCCGCGGAACTGCCTGCGGCCTTGCCGCTCGCTCGGCCGGAAGAGGCCGTCGAGTTGGCGGTCCCCAAATAGCGACGGCGGTTGCACGCAAGCCAGATATGGTTTTTTCTTCAAATCAGCGTAACGCAGCGGAGGCCCGCTTGATGCCATCTAGGATCGCTTGGACGCTGGCTTGTTTCGCCGCCTGTCTGCTGTCGACGGACGCGGCAGAGGCTGGTTCCCGACTGCACGAGCCGAAAGTCGACCGCGCCGTCTCGCGCGGTCTCGATTGGCTGGCGAACACTCAGTCGCGGATCGGTCACTGGACCGCCAACGAAGGCCGCTATCCGACGGCCATGACCGCCCTGTCGGGCATGGCGATGCTGGCGGAAGGGTCGACGACGACGCAAGGCAAGTACGCGCCAAACCTGCGCCGCGCGGTCGATTATCTGGTCAGCCGCAGCCGGGCGAACGGCTTGATCGGCGATCCTCAAAACGACGACCGCTACACCTACGGCCACGGCTATTCGATGCTCTTTCTGTCTCAGATCCTCGGCGAGGAGGAAGACGCGGAACGGCGCGAAACGCTGATCGACGTGCTGACCAAGGCGGTGCAATTCACCGGCGAAGCCCAGACCGAAGCCGGCGGCTGGGGCTATGTCAGCGCCAAGGATGGTCACGGTTTCGACGAAGGATCGACGACAATCACCCAGGTGCAGGGGTTGCGCGGCTGCCGCAACGCCGGAATTCCCGTACCGAAGGAAATTATCGATAAAGCGGTCAAATACATCCGCGACTGCACTTTGCCGGACGGAGGCGTGCAGTATAGTTCGAAGGGCGGCGGCGGCCGGCCGGCGATCTCGGCCGCGGCCATCGCGTGTCTGTTCAATGCCGGCGAATACGATGACCAATACGTGCCCAAGTTGCTCGTCTATTGCCGCAACAATCTGGATAACATTCAGAATGAGAGTTTTGGGCACTGGCATTACGCCCACTACTACTACTCGCAGGTCCGCTATCGCGAGGGGGATAAGGAGTGGACGACGTACCGCGACAAGGTCTACGCCAAGCTCGCCTCCGAGGCCGGTCCGAACGGCTCCTGGAACCAGGGCTACATCGGACCCGTCTATACAACGGCGATCAACCTGACGATTCTGCAACTGGAGAACGGCACGCTGCCGATTTATCAGCGGTGAGACGCCTTCGGCCGGCGTGAACGCACGCGGCCGGCGCACCCGAAAACCTGAGTCCCCAACCACCAACCCCCATAGCGCCTTCATGACAAACGACGGACTGAGCGCCCAGGAATCCTCGGCCATACGCAAGTTGGGCGAGGCGCGCGAGAAAATCCTGGAACAACTGGCCCAGGTGATCGTCGGTCAGAACCCGGTGATCGAGGAACTGCTGATCTCGCTCTTCAGCCGGGGCCACTGCCTGCTGGAAGGCGTGCCGGGACTGGCCAAAACGTTGATGATCAGCACGCTGGCTCGAACGTTGAACCTGTCGTTCAGTCGCGTCCAGTTCACGCCCGACTTGATGCCCGCGGACATCACCGGAACCGAGGTGATCGAAGAAAACCGCTCGACGGGAGCCCGCGAATTCCGCTTTCTGGAAGGGCCCCTGTTCGCCAACGTGGTGCTGGCCGACGAGATCAACCGTACGCCTCCCAAAACCCAAGCCGCGTTGTTGGAAGCCATGCAGGAACGGCAGGTGACGGTTGGCCGCGTGAGGCATCCGCTGGCGGATCCATTCTTCGTGCTTGCCACGCAGAACCCCATCGAGCAGGAAGGCACGTATCCGCTGCCTGAAGCGCAGCAGGACCGGTTCATGTTCAAGGTCTTCGTCAAGTACCCTAACTTCGACGAGGAGTTCGAAATTGCGCGGCGGACGACGACCACGCTCTCCGACCACATCGTGCCGGTGCTGGCGGCGGAAGAGATCGTCTCGCTGCAACAGATCGTCCGCGAGGTGCCGGTTTCCGACCATGTGGTCCGCTATGCGTTGTCGCTGGTGCGGCAGACGCGCGTCGGCGAACCCGGATCGCCGGAGTTCGTCAACGACCAGTTGAACTGGGGCGCCGGGCCGCGGGCCGTGCAAAACCTGATTCTCGGCGGCAAGGCCCGGGCGCTGTTGCACGGCCGCACGCATGTTTCGACCGAAGATATCCAGACGCTGGCCAAACCCGTCCTGCGGCACCGCCTGGTCGTCAACTTCGCGGCCGAAAGCGAAGGCGTTACCACGGACCACGTCATCGATCAGCTCATCGCCGTTACGCCCACCAAAGAAGACGAATTGACCAAAGATGCCCGATTCCAAAAGATTTTTGCATCCTGAGGCGATCAAGCGGATCGCCAGGCTCGACCTGCGCGCCCGTCACATCGTCGAAGGGTTTTTGTCGGGCTCGCATCGCAGCCCGTACTTCGGGCAGTCGATCGAATTCCTGCAGCACCGCGAGTACGTCACCGGCGACGACATGCGGCATATTGATTGGAAGGTCTGGGCCAAGCAGAACCGCTATTACGTCAAGCAATACGAGGAAGACACCAACCTCCGCTGCACGTTGCTGGTCGACGTCTCGGGCAGCATGCGGTACGGCTCGGGGCCGCTCAACAAGTACGAGTACGCGTCGACGATCGCCGTCAGCCTGGCTTATCTGCTGCTGCGGCAGCAAGACGCCGTCGGCTGCGTGCCTTTTGACGACGCGGTGCGGACCACCGTGCCGCTGCGCAGCAAACGAAACCACCTGGACTCGATTATCGCGGCCCTCGACGTCAGCCAGCCGAAGCAAAAGACCGACATCTATCGCATCCTGCGGCACGTGGCCGAAAGCTATCCGCGACGCGGCATGGTGCTGCTGGTTTCCGACCTGCTCGTCGACCGGACCGGGTTGATCAAGGGACTGCAACTGCTCCGGCGCCAGGGGCACGACGTGATGGTCTTTCACGTGATGGACGACGACGAGCTGGATTTTCCGTTCAAGGGCCCCACGCGGTTCGAAGGCCTGGAAATCCCTGAACATCTCAGTTGCAATCCGCGGGCGCTCCGCGAGGGTTATCTGGCGGCCGTGGGCGCCTTCCTGGAGGAAGTTCGCCGCGGCTGCGCGCGGAACACGGTCGATTACGCGCTGGTCCGCACCAGCGAGTCGTTGGATGCAGTTCTGGCATCCTATCTGAACCGCCGACTCGGCATGCACCATCGCAACTGAGAAGGCTGAGATTGATGCTGACGTTCGCCAATAACCCGCTCTTGCTCTACGGACTGCCGCTGATCGGCGTGCCGGTGTTGATCCATTTGATCAACCTGCTCCGCCATCGCCGGGTCCAATGGGCGGCCATGGAGTTCTTGCTGGCGAGCCAGAAGAAAAACAGCAGTTGGATTCGCTTCAAGGAATTGCTGCTGTTGCTGCTGCGCATGCTCGCCGTAGCCGCAGTCGTCCTGATTGTGGCCCAGCCGAGGTTGTGGGACGAACTGGGCCGCTTCTTCGGCGGCGGCAAAACGCAACACATCGTGCTTCTGGATGACAGCTTCTCCATGGCCGACCGCTGGGGAGACACTAGCGCTTTCCAGGAGGCCAGGCAAGTCGTCGAGAGGTTAGGGCAGGCCTTGGCGGATGAGCCGTTGGACCAGACGTTCACGTTGCTGCGCTTCTCTCGCGCCGGACGCGGCCAGGACGGTTCGCCGCCTGACCTGTTGCAAGCGCAGGTGAACACTGATTTTGGCCAGCGATTGAAAGACGTCCTGCGGCCAATGCGGCCCTCGCAGTTGGCGTCTGGACCGGCGCCCGCGCTCGAGGCGATCGAGCAGTTGCTGGGCGAAGCCAAGGACGAAGATCGCGTGGTCTATGTCGTTTCCGACTTTCGCGCCAACGAATGGAACGACTCGGAAGAGCTGCCGAAGATTCTCGGGCGGCTCGACCAGTCCCGCGTACATCTGCGGTTGATCAATTGCGTCGACACGGCGCATCCGAATTTAGGCATCGTGGACCTGCAGCCGGCGGGCGGCACGCAGGCGGCCGGCGTGCCGTTGTACTTCGACGTCACCGTCAAGAACTTCGGCAGTAACGAGGCGGAGGGCGTTTCCGTATTGCTGCAGGAAGACGGCCAGCCGCGGCCGGCGCTCGCCATTGAGAAACTGGCGCCGGGCGAGAGCGAGACGCGACGCTTCGCAGCTTTTTTCCCGACCGCCGGCGAACATGTCGTGGCGGCCAGTCTGGGAACCGACACGCTGGCGACGGACAACGTCCGGTTCACGCTGGTCGACCTGCCCGTCTCGGCGCCCGTGCTGCTCATCGACGGCGCGGCGGATTCGCTTAACGCACGCTATCTGGCGGCGGCGTTGTCGCCCGGCGGTGCGGTCAAAACGGGTCTCGACCCGCAAATTGAACCGACGAGCTACCTCAACCAGAACCAGTCGCTCGACAAGTTCGCGGCGATCTTCCTGCTCGACGTCGACCGGCTGGATCCCGCCGCCGTCAAGACTTTGGAAGAATATGTCGCCGGCGGCGGCGGTCTCGGCTTCTTCATGGGAGATCGCTGCCGGGCGCCCTTCTATAACGACAAGCTGTACCGCGAAGGCCAGGGACTCTTTCCCTTGCCGCTGATTGCCAAGACGCAGTTGCTCGTCGACCGGCTGGAACGCGGCGCCGATTTCGAATTCACCGATCATCCCATCTTTAAAGTCTTCGAGGGCGAGCGCAACAGTTACCTCAGCGCCGTGACGATCGACTGGTACTTTTCCTCTCCCAAAAACTGGGCCCCGCCGGCCGACTCATCGACCAAGGTCATCGCCCGGTTGCGCAACGGCGCGCCGCTGGCGGTCGAACGCAAGTTCGGCGACGGCCGCGTGACGGCCATTCTGACGACCGCGGCGCCGCAATGGAACAATTGGAGCCGCAATCCGAGCTTCGTGGTGGCGGCGCTGGAATTGGAATCTTACCTGGCGATGCGGCCCGCTCTCGACGCAAACCGCGCGGTCGGAGCGCCCATCGAACTGGAGTTGGACCCGGCCCATTACCAGCCTCAAGTCCGCTTGATCGCCCCGGCCGATCGCAGAACTGACGAACCTCGCGGCGCAACAGACCAGGCCCCGGCGCTCGAAGGCGGAACGCTGGCCGTGACGGCTACGTCCAAGGAGGGCGAGACGAACTTGCGGGCTTCGTTCCCTGCGGCTGCAAAGAGCGGCGTGTACGAGTTGCAGTTGACCAAAACCGACAATCAACCGGTAATTCGTCACCTGGCGTTCAACGTGCAGGCGGCGGAAGGCGATTTGACCACGGTCGGCGCCGCCGCGCTTGCCGAGCGCCTCAAGGGAGTCCGCTACGAGTACGCGCAGGCGAACGACTTTCAATGGGCCGCGCACGAAATGGCGGGCTCGAACCTGAGCGAGTGGATCTTGTACCTGCTCGTCGGCCTGATGCTCGGAGAACAAGCGCTGGCGTATTCGGCCAGCTACCATCCGGGCAAGGAGGCCGTGCGGTGAACTTCTTCAACGGGTTGCTGCTGGCGGAAGGCGCCCCTCGAGCGCTGTTCGAATTGGGCCGCATCCAGGCCGATTCCGATTGGATTGCGCCCTTGGTCGTGTCGGCCGCCGTGCTGGCCTACGTCATCTACGTTTATCGCCGCGACAGCGTCGAACTGAACCGCGCCATCGGCGTGCTGCTGACGTTGTTGCGCCTGGCGGCATTCGCCGGATTGTTGGTCGTGTACCTGAAGCCGCAATGGCGGAACGAGGTCGACAAGGTCGAAAACTCGCGCGTGCTGTTGCTCGTCGATACCAGCTTGAGCATGGGCTTGCACGATGGCGAGGTCTCCTCGACGCCGGACGAGCCGAGCAGGCTGCAAAAACTGGCGCAGGCGCTCCAGCGCAGCGACTTTATCCGCCAGTTAAGGCGAAAGCACGACGTCGAGGTGCTGAGATTCGACCAGGACTCGCAGCGGCTGGTGTCGCTGACCAAGCTGGGTTCGCAGGCCGATGCCGCGCAAGCCGATGGGCCCCAGGCGGAGTCCGAACAGAAGCCCATACTTGACTGGGAAACCGCGCTCGCTCCGCGGGGAGCGGAAACGCGGCTTGGCCAGGCCCTGGAGCAATGGCTGCAAGCCGATCCGGGGGCGCCCATTTCGGGCATCGTCGTATTTACCGATGGGCAGCAGAACGCCGGTCTTGAACCTGCGCTGGCAGTCGAACTGGCGCGCGAAGCGCGGATTCCGATCTATCCGGTGGGCCTCGGATCGCTGCGGCAACCGGTGAACGTCCGCATCAGCGACTTCGTGGCGCCGGCGCGGGCTTATCCCGGCGACCGCTACGTCGCGACCGGCTACCTTCAGGCGCAAGGACTGGCGGGCAGGAACGTGACGGTCGAACTGTTCTCGCGCGATGCGGCATCGGGCGCCGCCGCGGCGAACGAGCAGGGCCTCAGCGAGGGAGTGCAACAGGTGACGCTGGGGGGCGACGGCGAAGTCGTGCCGGTCAAGTTCGAATTGGTTCCCAGCGAAGTCGGCCGTCGCACGCTGCGTCTGCGCGTGCGGCCGCCTGCGGAAGACCATTACGCGGGCGATGATCAGCAGGAAGTCGATATCGAGGTGGTCGATCGCAAGACCCGCGTGCTGCTGTTCGCGGGCGGCCCGTCGCGAGAATACCAGTTTCTTCGGAATCAATTGCGCCGCGACAAGGACGTGATCGTCGACGTGCTTCTGCAAACGGGTTCGGAAGGAATATCGCAGGACGCGAACGCCATACTGGAAGCATTCCCGGAAACGGGCGAAGCCTTGTTCGCTTACGATGCGATCGTCGCCTTCGATCCGGATTGGCGTGAGTTGACTTCGGCTCAGCAGGAACTGCTGGAACGTTGGGTCGGGGACCAGGCCGGCGGTATGATTCTGATCGCCGGACCGATCTACGCCGATCGCTGGTCTCAGGATCCGAGCCAGGGGCGAATCCGCGGTTTGTATCCCGTAGAGTTCAAGCGTCGCTTTTCGCTGCTGGAAGATTCGCGTTACGGCTCCAAGGAGCCGTGGCCGCTCGAGTTTACCCGCGATGGCCTGGAAGCTGAATTCTTGTGGGTCGAGGACTCGGGCCCCGCTTCCGCCCACGCCTGGTCGGAGTTTCCCGGCGTATACGGATACTACGAAGTGCGCGGACCGAAGCCCGGAGCGACCGTATACGCTCGCTTTTCCGATCCTCGAACGGCGGACGGCGGCGAGCAGCCGGTCTACGCCGCCGGCCAGTTCTACGGTTCGGGCCGAACGTTCTATCTCGGCAGCGGCGAAATGTGGCGGCTCCGCGCCGAGGACAATGCTTACTTCGAGCGGCTCTACACCAAGTTGATTCGCCACGTCTCGCAAGGCCGGCTGTTGCGCGGCTCGCATCGCGGCATTCTGCTCGTGGAGCGCGACCGCTATCTGCTGGGCGGCACGGTCGATGTTCGTGCGCAACTGACCAACGCGCGCTTGGAGCCGCTGCAAGCGCCGCGAGTGACGTTGGAAGTTTCGCTTCCTGACAACGCGCTGGAAACCGTGACGCTGACGGCCGACCCTTCGCGCGCCGGGTCGTACCGCGGACAATTTGCAGTCCGCCAGGAGGGCGTCTACCGCCTGGAGTTGCCCGTGCCCGAGAGCGACGACGAACGACTCGCGCGCCGCATTCAGGTCAAAGTGCCTGACTTGGAACGCGAGCGACCGCAACGCAACGATCCGCTGCTGAGCGACATCGCCCGGCAGACGGGCGGAACGTATTACGTCGGAGTGGCGCCGGCGCTGGGCATCGAAGAGCCGTCGAAATCGCTCGTCAAAGTGCTGCGAGACCAGAGCCGGGTCATTACGACGGTCGCCAAGCCGACGCCCCTGTGGGCCAACATCTGGACGATGTACGTCATTTGCGGTTTGCTCTGCCTGGAATGGCTGATTCGCCGGCTCGCCAAACTGGCGTAACAAGAAATGAAGCGAGATAAGACCAAAAACGACAGGCTCCGAACGCCTCGAAACGCACAGTAAGACCGTCAATCGGCCGTTTCCATGTCCGCTCCAACTCCACAACTTGCTTTGACGATTCGCGGCCTGCTGACGAGCCTGCGCCGCCGGATTCGGCGTTACGTATGGTTGGAAGGCCTGGCGGCAACGGTGGCGGCGCTGGCGCTGGCGTTCTGGACGGTGCTGGGAATCGACTGGTTTTTCGAGCCTTCGCCTTTGGTCCGCCAGGTCTTGCTCGGGGCGGGGCTGGCGGCCGGTCTCGCGGTGCTGTTCCGCCTTACGCTGCGTCGGCTGTGGGTCGCCCTCAGCGATCGAAGCATGGCGCTGCTCTTGGAACGCCGCTTCCGCGATTTTGACGAGAGCCTGCTGACGGCCGTGGAACTGAGCGAGCGCGATGAACCGCTTGCCGATCACGGCCGGCAGATGCTGACGCACACTTGCGAGGCCGCCGGAACGAGGGCTCTGCAGGTCAACGTGAGCGACGTGCTCAATACGGCGCCCTTGTGGCGTGCAGCGGCGGCGGCGGTTGTGCTGCTCTTGTCGATTGCGGCGCTGGCGGTGGCGGCGCCGGGCGTGTTTGCCTTCGGGGTCCGGCGGCTGGCGACAATCACCAACGAGCCTTGGCCGCGCAGCACGCACTTGCGAATTGAGGGCTTTGACAACGAGGCGCGCGAACGAGTCGTGGCCCGCGGGACCGATCTGGAAATTCTGGTGCAGGCTGAAACGGCGCCGCCGCTGGTCGTGCCGCAGGTGGTTGAAGTCCGTTATCAGCCCGACGACGGCAAACGCCTGCGCAAGAACATGGTCCGCGAAGGCTTCGCCGTGCCCGGAGAAGACGAGTTTCAGGACTACCGATTCACCTTTCCCAGCGTGCTGTCGAACACGGCGTTCGAGATTGTCGGCGGCGACGCCCGGCTGCGCGGCCTGCGAATTCGCGTGGTGGACAGTCCCAGCATCAGTATGATGCTGCATTGCGAGTACCCTGAGTACATGCATCGTGCGCCGGCGGAGATTCCCGGCGCCGGCATTGTGCCGTTGCCAATCGGCACGCGAGTCACCGTCCGCGCTCACGCCACTAAAGATCTCGTCCGAGCGCAGGTGGACTATCTGGTCAATAAGTCGGAGGCGGTGTCACAGAAACTTCGCCTGGCATCGCCTCGGGAGTTCGACTTCACTCTCGAACAACTCGACTCCGACAAGCTGCTTTCCTTCACCTTGCTGGATTCCGATCAGATCCAGAACCGCACACCGGTGCAGTTGTCTTTGGCGGCGGTGGTCGACGAACCGCCGCAGGTGCAGGCTCGGTTGGAGGGCATTGGATCGGCGATTACGCCGCAAGCCCGCTTGCCCCTGGCAGGCGAAGTGAAAGACGATTACGGCATCTCGAGAGCGTGGATCGAATACGTCGTTGACGAAAATGATCCGAGCGAACGTCCGTTCGCCGACAAGCCGGCCGAGCGCAGCGAGCTGACAGTGGCGGAGACGTTTGAGGCGGGCGAACTGGGGCTCAAGCCCGGACAGAAGTTGCTCCTCGGCGCCAAGGCGGCCGACAATCGCCGCCTGCCCGAGACGCTGGCCGATCACCAGCCGAACGTGGCGTCGGGCGAGCGTTTTTTGCTCGACATCGTCACGCCCGAACAACTTCGTGCGATGCTTGAATCACGCGAATTGAACCTGCGGCAACGGTTTGAAACGATTCTGCAGGAAGTCACGGATTCTCGTGAATTGCTGACCGAACTGGAAACGCTTGCCGCCGCCCCAGCCGAGACCGCGACCGAAGGCGACAAGCAGTCCGAAGGCGACAAGCAGTCCGAAGGCGCCGAACCCGAAGACGAAGGCGCCGAGCCTGATTCACCGGAACGTCGCATTTCCCGTAATCGGTTGCGCGTGCAGCGTGCGCGGCAGAACAGCCAGAAGAACGCCGAAGAGACCCGCGGCGTGGCAGTCGCGTTCGACGGGATTCGCGCCGAGTTGATTAATAACCGAGTCGACACGGAGGAACTGCGGATCCGGCTGAAAGACCAAATCGCCGAACCACTCAAGCGGCTGGTTGACGCGCGGTTTGTCGAACTCGAGCAACGGCTCACGGCCTTGGAGAAAGGGATTGCCGACCCGTCATGGGGGGACATGCAGCAGGCCGCGCTCACGGAATTTGATGCGATTTTGATCGAGATGCAGCAGGTTCGCGATAAGATGTTGGAAATGGAGAGTTTCAACGAGGCCATCGAGTTGTTGCGCGAAATCATCGCCGCGCAGCAGGATCTCAGCGAAAAGACCAAGCAACAGCGGCGAAAGCGAATTCGGTCGCTGCTTGAAGACGACGAGGAGTAAAAGCCATGCGCCGACGGCAGAATGACGCAGTGCAGTCGCAACGGGGTTGGCTTGCTTCCGCCGGTGGAGCCGGCCTGCCGCTTGCGCTGGCCGCGGCGCTGGCCCTGTTTTCATGGGCGGACCGCCTGGCCGCGCAGACGGACGCCGAGACTCGTTCCGCCGCCGAACCGTCCCAGGACGGCGGGGAACCCGCGGCGAAGGCGGCGGCAGACGATGAACTGGCGTTGTCGGAAGAGCAGATTCGCGCCAAGTACCAGGACTTTGAACGGGTGCTGTTGCGGATGTCGGAATTGACGGCCGCTTCAGATCCTAAACGAGCCGCCTTACTGCGCAAGGCGGTCGGCGAGAGCAAAGACAAGCTGATCGCGCTGCAATTCGAGCGTCTGGTCGACGCCTTGAAGAAGGACCGCCTGGCCAATGCCGTTACGCAGCAGACGACGTTGGAAGAAGATCTGGCCGGTTTGCTCGAGCTGTTGCTGACCGAACAGCGCGGTCAACAACTCAAAAGCGAGCGCGAACGCGTCAAAGCGCAGATTCGCGAGTTGAAGGAACTGATCAACAAGCAGCAACAACTCCAAGGGCAAACGGCCGGCCAAGGCGACACGAAGCGTTTGGGCGAGGGCCAAGACAAGCTTGCCAAGCAGACCGGCAAGCTGGCCGGCGAAATGAAACAAGCGGCAAACGACGCCAAGCCCGGCCAGCCCGGCGAAAACCAGGAGCAAGAGGCTGAAGGCGACGGCCCAGGTAAACAAGAGGAGCAAGGGGAAGGCAAGAAATCAAAACAGGGGAGCCCGGCCGGCGAAAAGGAAGGGGACGAGAAGTCGCCTGAGGAAGGCAAAAAACCCTCGCCTGCCGATGCCGACGACAAGGACGCCGACAAGAAGGACGGCGACGACAAGGAGGCCGGAAAAGAAGGCAAGGCTCAGAACGGCAAGAACGAGAAAGGCGGCGCCGAGAAGTCCGGTAAGTCGTCGCAAGACGATCAGCCCAGGGGCGGCGATTCGCCCAGCCCGGGCGGCAAGGAAAAGCAGGAACAAGACGGCCAGCCGGGCGAAAATCAGGAGCAGAAGAGTCCGCCGGGGCAGGGCCAGAGCCAAGGCGAGGGCCAGCAACAACCACAATCGCAGCAAAACCAGCCGGAGCCTTCCGCCCAGGAGTCCGCGCAGCAGCGCGTCCAAGCGGCTCGGCAGCGGATGGACCAGGCCAAGAAGAAGCTGGAAAACGCCGAGCGCAAAGGGGCGATGGAAGAACAGGAACAGGCCGTCCGCGAGCTGGAACTTGCCAAGGCAAAGCTGGAAGAGATTCTACGGCAACTGCGCGAAGAGGAGTTGCGGCGGACGCTGGCGCTGCTTGAGGCCCGCTTCCGTAAAATGCTGGAAATGCAGATCGAGGTGCATGACGGCACCAAGTTGCTGGCCGATCAGGCCGCCGGCGAGCGAGATCGGAACGACGAAATTGAGGCGGGGCGATTGAGCCGCAAGGAGGGTTTGATTGTCGTGGAAGTCGACGCCGCGCTCGTGCTGCTGAAAGAGGAGGGATCCTCGGTGGCGTTTCCTGAGGCGGTCGGCCAAATGCGTGAAGATATGGAACAAGTTGTGCAGCGACTGTCGCAGGCCAAAGCGGACGAAATCACGGTCGCGATCGAAGAGGAGATCATCGCCGCGTTGGAAGAGATGATCGCCGCGCTGCAAAAGGCGCAGAAAGATCAGGAAGAGAAACAGCAGCAGCAACAGCAGCAACAACAAGGCGAGTCCCAGGAACCGCCGCTGGTCGACGCCCTGGCGGAACTCAAGATGATTCGATCCTTGCAGATGCGAGTGAATAACCGTACGGCTCGCTACGCGAAAATGGTCGAAGGCGAGGAAGGCCAGGCCGATAAGGCGGAGCTCATTGAGGCCTTGCAGAAATTGAGCGAACGCGAAACTCGCATTTTCAAAACGACCCGCGACATCGTTCTGGAGAAGAACAAATGAGTTCCGCACGCTCCCTCTGGAAACGTTCGAGCAAGGCGACGGCGCTGCTTGCGGCGCTGCTGTTTGCCAGCGGCGGCTCTGGCGCACTCGGCGCCGACGGCCTTGACCAGGACGCCTTCGAGAAGCGGCCCGAAATCAAGGCGCCTGAAGCGGAGCAAGTTCGGGCGTCGCTCGACGCCTGGCTTGAAGACCGACAAGCGGACGATCAGGCCAAGGCGGCCGTCGAGGCCTTGTGGCGGCCCGGAAACGCCGTGACGGCGGCGGATCGCCTGGAACGCGCCGCCGCCAGTTTCGCCGCGGCCGATCCCCGCGCGCACAAGTTGCTGGAATTGTGCAACACGCCTCGTCGGCGCGGGCCGCTGGCGCCCCAGGCCTGGTTGCAAAGCAACGAGACGCCGGCTTTCGAACGGAACAATTTGCGGTTGTACTATGGCCGCTGGCTGGCCCATCAAGGATTGTTCGACGAAGCACTCGAGCAGTTGGGGGAATTGAAGGTCGAGGACGTCGTCGATCCGGCGTCGCTGTTGTTCTATCAGGGCGTGGCTTATCAGCGTTTGTTGAAAAAAGAAGAAGCCTTGGCTGCGCTGCACCGCTTGCTGGATGGGGTGGCGGATCGGCCGGCCCGCTACACCTCCGTGGCCGAGTTGATGCTGAGCGATCTCGAGCAGTTGAAGGACGAATCGCTCGACCACATTTCTCGGCAGATGAGCGACATTCGCCGCCGGCTGGGCCTCGGCCGCGCCGGCAAGAAAGTCCGCAAGGTCGAAGATGACGTGATCGCTGCATTGGACAAGCTGATCGACGAGATGGAGAAGCAGCAACAGCAATCGAGCAGCAGCAGTAGCGCCGGTTCGAGCGGTTCCATGCAACCGACCAAGGCCATGCAAGACAGCCGGATCGCCGGGGCCAAAGGAAAGGGAGACGTCAACCGCCGCAACATCGGCAAGACGGCTGGCTGGGGCGATCTGCCGGACAAGCAGCGGGAGGAGGCCTTGCAGCAGATCGGGAAGGATTTCCCTTCGCACTATCGCGATGCAATCGAACAGTATTTCCGCAAGCTGGCCAGCGAGAACGACTGAGGCGGAGCGAGACGCAGGCAAGGAAGCCCAGATGAGAAGGCGGCCCAGACGAGAGAGTGCACCATGACGACAATGACGTTTTCTTTGCTTCTGATTCTTGCGGGCGCAGCCGGACCGGAATTCGAACTGCGCACGACGGACGGCGAGAAGATCGCCGGCACGCTGGCGGAGTTGTCCGACGGGCAAATTGCCGTCGAAACCCCGGCCGGTCGCCAGTCATTTGCCAGCGACCAATTGGCCGGTCTGAAGCCGGTAAAAGCGCCAACGGCGCCAGCCGAAGAACCGGCGGCGTGGGTCGAACTGGTCGACGGTTCGACGCTTCCGCTCTTCTCGTATGCCGTGAAGGATGGTCAGGCTTCGCTTGAGACCGTCGGTCATACACGGGCGACGCTTTCGACCCGCGCTATCGCCAGCGTGCGCTTCAAGAAACAAAGCGCCGGTCTTGCCGCACAATGGGCTGAGATTCGCAAAACCGACCGCGCGGGTGATTCGATCGTGATTCGCAAGAAAGAGTCGCTCGACTATCAAGGCGGCGTAGCCGGCGACGTGAGCGAAGATCGAATCGAGTTCTCGATCGACGGCGAAACGCTGTCGGTAAAGCGCTCGCGCGTCGAGGGTCTGATTTACTTTCACCCGGCCGGCAGCGCATTGCCGGAGAGCTTCTGCCGCGTGACCGATGCGGCCGGTGCACGGCTGGAAGTGGCGACCGCCAAAGTGGTTGACGGCGCGCTCCAAGTTGGCACGCCGGCCGGACTGAAACTGCGCATCGACCTGGGCGGAATTTCCGGCGTGGACGGTAAGATACAGTTCCTCAGTGATCTGGAGCCCGAAACCGTGGCCTGGACGCCGTTTTTCGGCGAGACGGATCAACCGCCGCTGCTCGAAGAGTTCTATCGGCCGCGTTGGAACCAGGCGCTCAGTGGCGGAGCTTTAATGCTGGGGGGCGTGCGGTACGGCAAGGGAATTGCAATGTATGGCGGATCGGAAGTGACGTATCGCTTGCCGGAAGGCCGCTTTGGCAAGTTGAAGGCTTTAGCCGGGATCGATGATCGCGCTCGACCGGGCGGCAACGCGCGGCTGCTGGTCTACGGAGACGACAAACTGCTGTTTGAAGCGGCGCTGAACGGCCGAGATCAGCCGGTCCCGGTGGAAGTGGATTTGACCGGCGTCAATCGGTTGAAGCTGAAGGCGGAGTTTGGCGACGAGCAGGAAGTGCTCGACTACTTGGACGTTTGCGACGCAAGGATTCTGAAATGACGCATGCCGCCGCTTGTCGTGGGCTTGATGCACTTCGGATCGGAAAGACCGGCCGCCGAGTTCTTGTGCTGCTGACCGCCGTCGCAGGCGGTCTGGCTGGTGCTGCGCACGCGGAAGTCGATCCGGCCGTGATGAAAGCTGAGGCGGAGCGGATTGCCGTCATGGCGCGAGCCCGCGAGCCCGCGCTGGCAATTTTTTCCAACGGCGGGCAAGGGGGCGGGTCGGGCGTCGTGATCTCGCCAGACGGTTACGCCTTGAGCAATTTCCACGTCACCAAAGGTTGCGGCGAGGCGATGAAATGCGGTATGGCGCATGGCGGCTTATATGACGCCGTCATCGTCGGCATCGATCCCGTCGGTGATCTGGCGTTGATCAAGTTATTCGGTCGAGATGATTTTCCTTTCGCGGAGTTCGGCGACAGCGATGCCGTCAACGTCGGCGATTGGGCCTTTTGCGTCGGCAATCCCTTCTTGCTGGCGACCGATTTCCAGCCCACCGTCACCTACGGCATTATTTCCGGCGTACACCGCTACCAGTATCCGGCCGGCACGCTGTTGGAATACGCCGACTGCCTGCAGACCGACGCCTCGATCAATCCGGGCAACTCCGGCGGACCGCTGTTTGACATGCACGGGCGCTTGATCGGCATCAACGGCCGCGGCTCGTTTGAAAAACGCGGACGCGTCAACGTGGGCGTCGGCTATGCGATCTCCATCAACCAGATCAAGAATTTCCTCGGCTGTTTGAAAAGCGGGCGGATTCTCGATCATGCCACGCTGGGCGCACGGCTTGCCAGCCAGGAAGACGGCAGCGTGATCGTGGCGGATATTCTTGAAGATTCCGATGCCTACCGCCGCGGGCTGCGTTACGGCGACGAGGTCGTCCGCTTCGGCGGCCGGCCGATCCGCACCGTCAACGCCTTCAAGAACGTGCTGGGGATTTATCCCAAGGGCTGGCAGGCGCCGCTGACGTACATCCGCAAAGGGAAGACGCATGAAACGCTGGTGCGGTTGAGCGGCGTGCACGGAGCGCAGGAGTTGCTTGACAAAGTAAGCGGCAAAGGCGGGATGCAACCGCCCGAACAGCCGCCCGGCAAACCCGGAGACGGACCAGGCAAGAAGCTGCCGTTCCCGTTGCCGCAAGCAAAGGAAGCGCCTACGGGTGCGGAAATGCCCGAGGTTGTGAAGCAGCATTTTGAAGCTCGCCGCGGCTTTGCCAATTACTACTTCAACAAGCTGAATCGGACTCGCGTCTGGAACATGTTGACGTCGCGGGGCGACTTTACGCCGCTGCGCGGCCAATGGGAGCTCAAGGGCCAATTGCTCGGTGCGGGCGAGGCTGAGTTCCAGATCACCGATCAATCCGCGGCTTGCGTTTTGCCGGGCGGAGAGTTGAAGTTGGCGGTAGGCGACAGTCTGACGGCCGCTTCCGATCCGCCGGCCAGCGGCGGACTGCTGGCTGCCTTGTATCTCTGGCGCCGGCTGCTGGTCATGGGACCGGAGAAGTTCGGCGCGGTCGAGTACTACGGTACGGCGCCGATGGCCGGGCGCCCCGGATTGATTGAAATGTTGACGGCTACCTACGGCGGCGTCGACTGTCAGTTTCTGGTCGAACCGTCCTCGGGCCGGCTGCTGGCCATCGAGATGTTTCTGCGGCCGGACGATGATCCGTGCGAATTATATTTTGCCGACTATCGCGAAGTCGACGGCCGCGATCTTCCCGGCCGCCTGGAAGTGCACTATGGCAACAATACCTACGGGATCTTCAAGCTGACAGAGGTTTCCTTCCAGCCTGCCGCCGCGGACCCGTCGCAGAAAGAGGGTCAGCCGGGCGCGGACAACGGTCCTGAAGACGAATAACCGGCGGTCATCGAGCATGAACGAGGCGACGATTACCAGCATGAATGCCAGGCCTTACACGAGACGCGGTTCGGAGATACGCCCAGCCGTAGCCGCAGCGTTGCTGCTGGCGGTTACGGCGTTTTCGCATTTGCTTGGCGCTCGCGCGGAGGCTTCTCCGTCGTTTGCCCCGATCATTCGCGACGTGCAGCCGAAGATCGTCAAGATCTACGGCGCCGGCGGCTTCCGGGGCTTGGAGCCTTACCAGAGCGGGTTCCTCATTTCGGGCGAAGGCCACGTATTGACGGCCTGGAGCTATGTGCTCGATACGGACTTCATCACGGTCACGCTTAACGACGGCCGCAAGTTCGAAGGCAAGCTTCTCGGCGCCGATCCGCGTCTGGAGTTGGCCGTGCTCAAAATCGACGCGGCCGAGCTGCCGCATTTCAAACTCTCGCAGCCGGCGGGCGCCGAGACGGGCACGCGCGTGCTGGCGTTCAGCAATCTATTCGGCGTGGCGACGGGCGACGAGCCGGCCAGCGTCTTACACGGCAGCGTGGCGGCGACGACCCGACTGGAGGCCCGGCGCGGCGTGTTTGAGACGCCCTATCGCGGACCGGTTTACGTGCTGGACGCCATGACCAATAATCCCGGCGCCGCCGGCGGAGCGCTCACGGATTGGCAAGGGCGTCTACTTGGCATGCTCGGCAAAGAATTGCGCAACGCATCCAACGGCGCCTGGCTGAACTATGCCATACCCGCGGCGGAATTGGCGCCGACAGTCGATCAAATCCTGACCGGCAAATTCGTGGCGAGCTCGGTCGACGAGGACGATCGCAAACCGGAGCGAGCCTTGAACGCCGGCTTGATCGGTTTGACGCTGGTGCCGGACGTGCTGGACCGGACGCCCCCGTATGTGGATCGGGTATTGCCGGGCTCGTCGGCGGAGAAGGCGGGTCTGCGGCCCGACGACCTGGTGCTGTTCGTCAACAACCGGCTGGTGCAGTCGTGCCAGTCCCTGGAAGCGGATTTGGAGCATATCGATCAAGCCGACAAAGTGAAGTTGACCGTGCTTCGAGGGCAAGAATTGATTGAAGTGGAACTGGGCGTTTCCGATTGATCTCCTTACCCTCGGCGAACAGCCCGGCACGGCGCGGGCGTCGGAAGTGGTACTGGATATTGGCACGAATGAATCGAATTTCAGGCGGCGAGAGGCGTGCGGAGAGAAACGAGGCTTCATGGAAATGACGTTTTTCAATCGGCGTTTATGGTCATGTCGACTAGCGCGGCTTTGCGCGGCGCTGGGGATCTGCGGTTGGCTGGGCGGCGTTTGCCTCCTGGCGACGTGCGCCGCCGCAGATGACCTGACTTTGCTCGAAGAAAAAGCGATTCGCGCCGCCGTGGAACGCGTGGCGCCTTCCGTCGTCAACATTGAGACAGTCGGCGGTCGCGAGCCGAGCGGCGCGGCGGATGAGCCAGGCGGAACCACGACCGGCCTGGTCGTTTCCGCGGATGGGTATATCGTTTCCAGTTCCTTCCGCTTCACCCAGAAGCCCGTCTCGATTGTCGTCCGGTTCCCCAATGGCGTCCGTGCGCCGGCTCAGTTGGCGGCCATGGATTCCAGCCGCATGCTCGTCTTGCTCAAGGTTTCGGTCGAGCAGCCGCTGAGCGTGCCCGAAGCAGTCCCGGAATCGGAGCTGCAAGTCGGCCAGTGGGGGATCGCCGTGGGACGCACGTTCGAAAGCGCGCAACCGAATGTTTCGGTCGGCATCGTCAGCGCGCTCGACCGCGTGTGGGGCAAAGCGTTGCAGACCGATGCCAAAATCTCGCCCAACAACTACGGCGGCCCCTTGGTTGACATCCGCGGCCGCGTGCTGGGCGTGCTGGCGCCGCTTTCGCAAAGCAAAAGCGCCGAGGCTACCAGCGTCGAGTGGTACGATTCCGGGATCGGCTTCGCCGTGCCTTTGACGCACGTCAACCAGATTCTGCCCCGGCTTAAAGCGGGCGAAGATCTCAAACCGGGCCTGATCGGCGTCAGTCTGGCCGGTCACGATTTGTATGCCGATCCGCCGGTCATTGCCGCCTGTCGGCCCAACTCGCCCGCCTATAAGTCAGGTTTGAAAGTCGGCGACAAGATCGTCGCGGTCGGAGATCGCAAAGTAGTCCGACAGTCCGAGTTGATGTACGAGCTCAATCGCCGTTATGCGGGCGACAAGCTCCGCGTGGCGGTGATGCGCGGCGACAAGCGCATCGAGCAGGAATTAGAGATGGTCGACCATCTCGAACCGTACCAGCGGGCATTCCTCGGCATCCTGCCGCGGCGCCAGCCCTTAGAACAGGCGGACGGCGTGAGCGTGCGATTTGTATATCCTGACAGCCCGGCGGCCAAAGCGGAGCTGCAACCGGGCGACAAGCTGGTCTCGCTGGATGGCAAGCCCGTCACGGACCGTTACCAACTGGCGGAGTTGTGCGCTGCCATTGAAGTCGGTCAGCAGATGCCGCTCGAGGTGCAACGCGGAGAGATGCGGCTCAAACTGTCGGTGACCTGGGCGGCAGAACCGGCTGCCGTTCCCGAGGAGTTGCCGGCCGCCGCAGACGACCAAGAGGCCTTCAAGGACGAGCGGCCCGCGGTCGGCTCGTTCAGTTTGAAGGTTCCGGAGTTCAAGAACGACGCCCTGGCATACGTCCCGGACGATTACGACCCGCGGCTGAAATACGGCGTGCTGACGTGGTTCGAAGCGTCGGGCAAGTTCCAAGACGATGATCTCGTCAAACGCTGGAAGTCGCACTGCGACAGTCAGCGTCTCATTTTGCTGGCCCCCAAGCCGGCCGAGGCGGACGCGTGGCAGCGAGCCGACGTGGATTTCGCCGCCAAGGCGCTCGATCAGTTGCGCTCGGTTTATCAGACGGACTCGTTGCGACTGGTCGCGGGAGGCCGCGAAATCGGCGGCGCTTTGGCCTACGTGCTGGCCTTCGCCCGCCGAGAACAGATCCGCGGCGTTGCTGCCATCGACGCGCCCTTGAGCGAATCGCCGCCCGACAACGACCCGGTTTATCGACTCGACTTTTATCTTGCAAAGGCCGCGAAGTCGCAATTCGCCCGCTCGGTTCAAACCGCCGAAAAGTTGCTGGCCGACCGAAAGTACGCCGTGACCGTGCGTGACTTGGGCGACGAGAGCCGCGGGTTGAATGAAGCGGAACTGGCCGAACTGTTGCGTTGGATCGACTCGCTCGACAAGTTTTGAACGCTTCCCCTTCCAGCTTCGCGTACCAGTCGCACGACGAGCAGGGCACGGCTCGCTTCGGCGAGGCGCTAGCCGCAGCATTGCCCGAACGGGCCGTGATTGCCCTCAACGGCACGCTTGGCGCCGGCAAGACGCGGCTGGTACAGGCCTTGGCGGAGGCGCTCGGCGTTGATCGGCGCGACGTGATCAGCCCGACCTTCATGCTGGTGCAGGAATACTACGGGCGCCGTCCGATCTATCATTTCGACGCCTATCGTCTCACCAGCGAGGACGAGTTCTGGGCGCTCGGACCTGACGAATACTTTACGGCGCCGGGCATATCGATTGTCGAATGGGCTGAGCGCGTGCCGGGCTGCCTTCCGCAGGAAAGGCTGGAAGTCGCCATCACTGTGCTGGGCCCTTCAGATCGACGTTTCGAATGCCGAGCCTACGGGGCCGCCTACCAGGCTGTGCTTGGGTCTCTCTTCGCCTGGTCGGAGACGCACGCCCCCCATCATTGACGGCGTTTGGCACGCTGATGGCATACGCGTTCCACTGGTCGCGTAGAGCGCCAGCGCCGTGGAATATCTTCGTTAGCGACCTTACACGTCCGTCGCTGCACGGCGCTTCGACCACGCGACCTTCTGGAAACAGGAGTGGAGCGTATGGCAAAGCACTGCATTTCAGCCGACAGAATCGTTCCCAGCCGCGCAATCGGACATCGCTCGCCACGGCTGCGGCGCCGGCGGCCTGCCCTGGAAATCCTTGAAGACCGATCGTTCCTGAACAGCAGCCAGCCGGCGCCCGGGAATCCGGACCCGGCCTCGCTTTCGCCCACATCGCTGATGGTTGCGGGCTACGGCGGCGATATGAGCGCGGGCGCCCAGCAGCAATCCAACGAAGGGGTGATCGCGCTGTTGTTTGATCCCCACCAGCCAAAATCGGCCTTGCCCGCCAATGTAACGTTTGCCGGCGGTCCGCCTTTGCAGCAAGGGGCTCCGCCGCGCTACAGCTATAACCTGCAGGACAATATCCTGGGCGCCGGGGCTCTTGGGCCGGAGGCGATGTTCGTCGCCTCAGAAGGCATCAATGCGCCGATTCCATTCCCCGAGCAGGTGATCGATATTGTCGGCAAGCTTGTGAAGGAGAATTTCGAGGCCTTTGTGGCGAGCACTCCTTTTGGAGTGCCGAATTTCAGTTTCGGCCCCGACACGCGCGTACTCGGTCCGCAGTTGGCCCCCTCACATCAGCCAAAAGCGGAGAACGAGCCCGGCAGCGGCGAGAGTGGAGGAGCGACCAGTGAAGACGAAAGCGCGCCCGCCGACGAGGGCGCGCCGCACGACGATAGTCGGCGAGGCGCTTCGGCGAACGACCGAGACGTTCGAGAATCGCCCCGCCAACTGTTTGGCGCCGGCGAGAAGGCGCCGCAAGAAACGCCAGACGGGACGGAGGCCGCCCCAGCCAACTTCATCGCGCCAGCGCTGGGAGGCGCCGCGTGCAGGCAAATGGCCGAGGCGCCGCCGTCCGCCATTGGGCTTTCGTGCGAAGCGAAATCATCTTCGTCGCCTAGCTCTCACCCTGCACCAAACGTTGATCAGCCAGCCGACGACGCACGGCTCACGCGGCGGCTCAAGGCGCCGATCCACGATCGATCAGAGTTCTTGCTGGTCGCCGTCTGGGGGCTGATGATGCAGACGCCTGCGGTTCCGAGCGACGATATCCGGCGTCGTAATGCAGCAGAGCGGCGCCGTTCTTCGCGTGCGCACGGCCGGCTGAGAGTCCGGTTCACAGCCGGCGCCTGGACTATTAAAGACTGAGCTGGCGGAAGTTTTTTTGTCGACAATCTTCGAGCACGCCGCCTTCGAACACTCGCGGAGAAGAACGGCGTCCATTTTGCCGCAATTCCCTTCGTGCCGGGGACGCCGAGAGGTACGTACTGCCCGCCTGATCGTGTGGTTTGGATGCCGCCTTCTACCGATTGACCGCGTTTGGCACGCCGCTGGCACAGACATTGATTGGGTCGCGTAAAGAAGACGTGCCTGTCAGAGCCAAGTTACTCGAACTTGGTGCAAGCGGCGTTGAAGGCATCCACGCCCATTGACCGCCGCCGAGGAAACGCATGCGTCACGCGGGCGGTCGGGAGAGCCGCAGTTACACCGACGGGCGGCGCGACCCTCTGCTACGGGGGGATGATCGCATGTTTATACGCCGTCTTGTGAATTACCGCCAGCGATTCCGAATGGATCGTCCGCACTCGCCCTTCGGACGCGGCCGACGGATGGTCGTCGAACTTCTGGAGCAACGCACGCCGCTCAACGGCAATCCGTTGGTCGCCGCAGTTCCTGACGCGACGATGGCTCCGTTGCCGCTTGCTCCAAGCTCACTGCACCCGGCCGCGACCGGCGGCAACAGCGCGGCGGATCCGGCTACGGCAACTCCAGGCTCGCAAGCGAGCGGCCTGGCCGCCAGCGAACCAACCGCATCGACTTCCGCATCCCAAGGGGCGGCGTCGACTGGCGCTAGCGGCGACCCCGCGGGCGGGCTGCAGCCCGCAGCCGGTTCGCCTCAGCAGGGCGTAATCTCATTATTGTTCGATCCTCACCAGCCTAAATCGGGATTGCCGGCTGACGTGACGTTCTCCGGCGGACCGCCCTTACAGCAAGGCGCGCCGCCCCGTTTCAGTTACAACCTGGAAACCAACATCACGGGCGGCTCCAAGCTGGGGCCGCATGCGTTGCTCGTGGCAGAGCAGGGCACGGACTTGGCGGGCACGTTTGCAGACAACAAGCACGCGTACGTGGCCAGCAGTCCTCATGGCGTGCCGAATTTCAGCTTTGGCCCTGACACGTGGGTGTTCGGTCCGCAAGCGGCGCCTTCCGGGCGTCGCACGATTGAAAACCGCTCGATTCGCGGCCAAGAGGGAAATGAACGCGGTCAGTTGCCGATAGAAGAGAGTCCGTCGCAACGCGGAGGGGACGAAACCGGCGAAGAACGAGAAAATGACCGGTCGTCCGAGAACAGGCGAAGCGAATCGCGGCCGCTGCAATCCGCCGAAGCCGCTTCCGACTCGCCGAGCGAGCGGGCCAACTGGGCGGCCTTTGCTGACGAGGCCTTGTTTGTGGACCTCGACTTTAGCGGCCTCGACGAATTGGACCTCGGCGAACTGGCCGCGGCCGCCGCGAGCCGGCGGCAGCACCTGGCCGGAGAGTCGCACCGCGTCGCCGAGGCCGGCGCAACGACGGATCTGTCGGTGCGCGACGCCAGTCGACTGACCGTGACCGAACCGATTAATGCCCCAACCGACGAGCGGGCCGGGCCATTGGCCGCTGCGGCCTCGCTTGCCGGAGCGCTCGCCCCCGCGGCCCTGGCCGACCGCGCCGTGCGCCGCCGTCCGGCCGACCGGCGATCCTGGTCTCGTCCGACGGAGCGGCTAAGGCTGGAACGCGAGCGCAGGTTGCCCGTCCTCAGAGAATGAACTGGCTCAGGTCTTCATTCTTGGCGATCTTTTCCAATCGCTCGTTGACGTAGGCGGCATCGACCTTGACCGTCGACTTTTTCATGTCGGGGGCTTCGAAGCTGAGTTCTTCGAGCAGCCGCTCCATGATTGTGTACAGCCGGCGGGCGCCGATGTTCTGCGTCGACTGGTTGACTTGAAAGGCGTATTCGGCCAGCGCTTCAATGCCGTCGGCGGTAAATGATAGCTTGACGTTCTCGGTCGCCAGTAGCGCCTGGTATTGCTTGGTCAGGGCGCTTTTGGGTTCGGCCAGAATGCGGACGAAGTCTTCCTTGGCAAGATCCTGCAGTTCGACCCGGATGGGAAAGCGGCCTTGAAGCTCGGGCATCAAATCGCTGGGGCTGGCGCGATGGAAGGCGCCGGCGGCGACGAACAGAATGTGGTCCGTCTTGACGTGGCCGTAGCGCGTCTGCACCGTCGTGCCTTCAACAATCGGCAGCAGGTCTCGCTGCACGCCCTGTCGCGAGACGTCGGCGCCTTTCGTGTTCTCGCTGGCCACGACCTTGTCGATCTCATCGAGAAAAACCATGCCCAGGTTCTCGGCTAGCTCGATGGCGGCGGCGTTGACTTTTTCGGCGTTGATCAGGGCGTCGCTTTCCTGTTCAAACAACACGCGCCGCGCCTCTTTCACGCTCATTTCGCGGCGGGTGGCGCTCTTGGGCAGAATCTTTTCGAACATGTTCTGCAAGTCGGCGTCGACCTGTTCCATGCCGATGCCCGTGAGCATCATAGGAACGGCTTTCTGCTCGATGTTCAGCTCGACTTTGCGTTCATCGAGATCGCCCTTGGCCAGCATCGTCCGCATTTTCTCGCGGGTTCGTTCGTGCCGTTCGGCGGCATCAACTTCGCCGGATTGCGAATCGAACACGACGGGCGGCGGCGCCAACAGATCGAGCAGCCGCTCCTCGGCGCGGCGTTCGGCATCGGCCTGAACGTTGGCGCGCTCCGTCTCTCGCACCAGTCCGATGGCGTTTTCCACCAACTCGCGGATCATGCTCTCTACGTCGCGGCCGTAGTAGCCCACCTCGGTGTATTTGGTGGCCTCCACCTTGATGAACGGCGCGCCGGACAGCCGCGCCAGCCGGCGTGCGATCTCTGTTTTGCCGACCCCCGTCGGGCCGATCATCAAGATGTTCTTGGGAGCGACCTCCGTCCGCATCTCTTCGCTGAGTTGCTGCCGCCGCCAGCGATTTCGGACGGCGATCGCCACCGCGCGCTTCGCATCCTGCTGTCCGACGATGTGCCGATCTAACTCGGCGACGATTTCCCGCGGAGTCATGTCTCGCACGGCAGCTCCTCGACGACGATGTTCAGGTTGGTGTAAATGTCGATTCCCGCGGCGATCTCCAGCGAGGCCCGCACGATCTCAGCAGCACTCAACGACGAGTGGGCGATCAGCGCGCGGGCCGCCGCCACGGCATAATTGCCGCCTGAGCCAATTCCCAGCACGCTGTCCGTCGGCTGGATGACGTCGCCGTTGCCGGTCACCAGCAGGGTATGTTTGGAATCGACGACGACCAGCAGCGCCTCGAGCCGCCGCAGCATGCGATCGGTGCGCCAGTCCTTGGCCAGCTCGGTGGCGGCGCGGGGAACATTCGCCGGATAATCCTTAAGTTTGGCTTCAAAGCGTTCCAACAAGGCGAAGGCGTCGGCGCTGGCGCCCGCGAAGCCGGTAATCACCTTGCCTTCCATCAAGCGGCGGATCTTGTTGGCGTCGGCCTTCATGATCGAGTCGCCGAGCGTGACCTGCCCGTCGCCCCCGATCGCGACGGCGCCCCGATGCCGAACGGTGAGGATGGTAGTGGAACGACTTTTCATAAAGCTCCGGGCTTGATTGGGATAAAAGCGGCAGCGACGCCCGCTCAGGGGCGCCTGCTGCGCGTTTTGCGCGGCCTGCGCAGCCTCGCAGTCATGATCAGACGGCGCCGAGTCTGGACTTTAGACCGTATTCTGGCCGATACCGCTCAATCGTGCCAGGGGCTGAAAACGTTCCCAGTCCCCCTCGCCGAACGATTTCCCTATAATTCATTTCTTCTGTGCCGCTTCGTTTTCCGATTTTGCTTCGATGTGGTTCCCTTGCAGCTAGCTTCCGCGACTTTTGAGGTTCCCGCTCTGGATTGTCCGGAGGAGCTCTCGGTTATCCGCAAGGGCCTGTCGCGAGTTGACGGAGTCGGCGAACTCCATCCCGACTATCTGAACCGCCGGTTGCGCATCGAATTCGACGCGGACCGGCTGGATCCCAGCCGAATTGCCCGGCGAATCCAGGAGATCGGCTTTTCGGCCCAGTGGCTCACTTCTGAAGCCGGCGGCGGCGCAGCGGCCTCGGGCCTTTCCGCGGTCCGTTGGACGACGCTCGCTGGCGGCGCCTTGCTGCTGGCGGCGTTCGGGGCGTATTGGCTTCCCGGCGCCGCGCCCGCATGGAGCGCCGGGCTGGCCATTTTTTCGGCGCTGGTCGCTGGCTCCAGCGTGGCCCGAGCCGCGTGGCGCGCGGTGCGGATTGGCGCCATCGACATGAACGCCTTGATGACGTTGGCGGCGGTCGGCGCCATCGCCACCGGCGATTATTTCGAAGCGGCCACGGCCATGTTCTTGTTCGGCGTATCGCTATGGTTGGAAAGTTTCAGCCTGCGCCGCGCGCGGAACGCGGTGCGTTCGCTGGTCGAGCTGACTCCGTTGACCGCTCATCGTTTCGAGCAGGGCGAAGCTCGCGACGTGCCCGCCGCTGAGTTGCAGCCGGGCGACCGCGTGTTGGTCAAACCCGGCGAAAGGATTCCCGTCGACGGCCGAGTCGAAAGCGGCGCGTCTGCCGTCGACCAGGCGCCAATCACCGGCGAGAGCGTGCCGGCGGAAAAGTCTCCGGGCGACGCCGTCTTTGCCGGCACGATCAATGGCGAAGGGGCGCTCGAAGTCTTGGCGGAGCGGACCGGCGGCCAAAGCACGCTGGCTCAGATTGCGAGGCTTGTCGACCAGGCGCAGCAATCGCGTTCGCCGACGGAACGGTTCGTCGACCGTTTTGCCCGCCGTTATACTCCCGCGGTCATCGCGCTGGCGTTGCTCATTGCCGTCTTTCCCCCGATTGTAGCCCAGTGGGACGTCTCCTGGGCGACTGCCTATACGCCCTGGCAATGGCTGCATCGCGGACTGGTGCTGTTGGTGATCGCTTGCCCGTGTGCGCTGGTGATCTCAACGCCGGTCACGATTGTTTGCGGGCTGCATTTCGGCGCGCGGCGCGGCCTGCTGATCAAGGGCGGTCAATACCTGGAGCAGGCCGGACGGATCGACTCGATCGCGTTCGACAAGACCGGGACGGTGACCAGCGGCGAGCTGGAAGTGTTGCGCGTGATCGCCGCGCCCGACGTCGAGGACGATCAAGTGCTGCGCGTGGCGGCGGCGTTGGAAAGCCGCAGCGAGCATCCCGCCGCGCAGGCTCTGCTCTCCGCTGCGCGCAGTCGGGGACTCGCGTGGGAGGAACCCGCAGAGGTTTCGGCCTTGCGCGGCGTCGGCGTTGAAGGCCGCTACGACGGTCAGACGTATTACGTCGGCAGCCCGCGGCTGTTTCGCGAGCGCGGTTTGCCGGGAGCGCCGAGCGACGGCCAGTTGCCGCCGGAGCTGCTTGCGCAATGGCCGGCCGATTTGCCGCGCGACACGCCCGCCACGTTTGCCCTGGTCGGCTCGAGCGAGCGGTTGCTGGGCGGCGTATTGTTGGTCGATCGCCCGCGCGACGGCGCCGCCGAGGCGATTGCCGACCTGAAGCGGTTAGGCGTGCATCCGATCGTCATGCTCACCGGCGACCGCCAGACGGTCGCCCGGCACGTAGCCGCTGAATTGCACATTGACGAGGTGCATGCGGAGCTGTTGCCCGCAGATAAGGTGCAAGCCGTTCGCCGCCTGGCCGACGAGCACCCGCGGTTGGCGATGGTCGGAGACGGCGTGAACGACGCACCGGCCCTGGCCGCGGCGGCGGTCGGCATTGCATTCGGTTCGCACGCCAGCGACGTGGCGTTGGAAACGGCCGACGTCGTCGTTATGTCGCCCCGGCTGGAAAAGGTGGGCGAACTGCTGCGGCTGGGCCGACGTTGTCGGCGCATTCTGGCGCAAAACATCGCACTAGCACTGACCATTAAGGCGGCCGTATTGCTGCTGGCAGTTGCGGGCCCCGAGGACCTGGCCAAGCTGTGGCTGGCGGTCGCCGCCGATGTCGGCGCCAGCCTGTTGGTGATTTCCAACGGCATGCGCCTGGTCAGCGGCGCTGCCCGCTAGCAGCGGCGACGGCATGCAATTCCCTGACCACGAGCAATGCTTCACGTGGCGAAAAATTCCGTTATGCTTGTGCCATGAGTGAAACCATGCCGTCTACGCCCGCTATTGAGCCTCTGCCTCGCAGCCCCGAGTTGATGTCGGCCGGTGATACGGCTTTGCTGGTTGTCGACGTGCAGGGGAAGCTCATTTCGCTGATTCCGGGCCACGAGCGGATCATCTGGAACATTCGCCGCCTGCTTGACGCCGCCAAGTTGCTGGGCGTCGCCGCGGCGGCCACGGAGCAATACCCGCAGGGACTTGGGCCGACCGTTCCGGAACTGGCCGAACGACTGGGCCCCATTCCCGCCAAGCTCCGCTTCAGCTCAGGCGAGTGCGCCGGCATTTTCGCCGACTGGGACCAGCGAGACATCTTTCGCATTCTCGTCGTGGGCATCGAGGCGCACGTCTGCGTGCAGCAAACGGCGTTCGATTTGATGGCGGCCGGTCGTCGCGTTTATGTGGCCGTCGATGCCGTCGGCTCTCGACACGACGTCGATTGTCAGACGGCTCTGCGCCGCATGGAGTCGGCCGGCGCCACGCTGACGACGACCGAGGCGGCGATGTTCGAGTGGTGCGAAGTCGCCGGCACTCCGCAATTCAAAGAAATCAGCCGGCTGGTGCGAGAGTCTCCGCCGGGAGACGGCTGAGACCGTCATTGCTGTGACCACCTT
>DASZUP010000796.1:0-4560 GCA_035547635.1 Pirellulales bacterium | reverse complement strand
CCGCCATCTGGAGCAAGTCAAGCAAGAAGACGTTAACTCGCATAGCCTGGGCGTTGTGATCCGCAACCAGAAAACGGGCAAACCGAACAATCACGTGATGATTCCTCGCAACACCCGGCTGCCGGTCGAGGTCAAGCAAGTTTTCAACACGATCGAAGCCGGACAGACGCGCGCCACCGTTCGCGTGCTCGAGGGCGACGCTCCGGACCCGGCCGCTTGCTCGCTGATCGGCAACTGCAGCATCACCGATCTCCCCTCCAATCTGCCCAAGGGAGCGCCGGTGGAAGTCACCTACCGCTTCGATGCCGACGGCCGAGTCCGCGTCCGGGCGAAAGACAAGACGGGCGGGCGAGAGGCGACGATCGACATCCAGCGCCGCGGCGGCCTGGACGAAGTGCAGATCGACGGCTATACGGCCCTGGCGAGCCAATACCTGGTCGAGTAAGCTGCAGCGATTCAGGCCGGGCCTTCCGCCTCTCGCCGTAGCGCGGCCGGCTCGCTGTGCGTGCTCCTTGAATCACTGATCTGCCGCTCCGCCCCTTCGCTCCGCTTGCCATGGCCAAGGAACTCGACGTCTATCGCGACTGGCTCGGGATCACCGAAACCGCTCGTCCGCTCAGTCATTATCAACTGCTGCGGCTCGACTTGTTCGAGGACGATCCCTCGAAAGTCCGCGCCAATTACCGCAAGATGAACGCCCACGTGCGCAAGTACGCCGCGGGCGAATACGGCGCGCAGTCGCAGGAGCTGCTCAACGAGCTGGCCAAAGCCATGCTCTGCCTGACGGACAACCTGCGCAAGGCCGAGTACGACGCCTCGCTCGGCCGCCAAACGTCCGCCGCCGGGCAGAAGGGCTCCGGTGCGCGCTCGTTTGAAGAATTGCTTCTCGGCCGCAAGGTGTTGGACTCCTCCCAACTGGACAAGGCCCGGAGATACTCCCGTACCATCGGCGTCGACATCCGCGACGCAATCATGCAGCAGAAACTGGCGCCGGCCGATGCGGTGATGCAGCTCTATGCCGAGTCAATCGGTTTGCCCTATGTCGAAATCTCGGATATTGAGATCGACGAGGAGCTCGTGCCGAAATTGCCTGCCGTTATGGCCCGGCAGCAATCGTGCGCGCCGCTGATGATTGACGACGGGCGATTGCTGGTCGTTACGCCAAACCAGCTTTCGCCCGAGATCGAAGATCAGTTGCGGCTGCGGTTCGGAATGCCGGTGCGGACCGTGCTTTGCACTCCGGCCGGCATTCACGAAGCAATCAATAAGTATTATTCGCGAGAGCAGGCGGCCGCCGAACTGTCGGCCGGACCGGTCAAAGCCGAGGCGTCAAAACCCAAGACGGAAAGCAAAGGCGAAACGGAGCCCCAGGAGAAACCGACGCGACGCGGCGGCATTGATCCGGCAGATCGCGAGGCCTGGAAGAAAAAGCAGCGCATGGGCTCGCTGGTGGGCTTTAACTTCGGCTTCATGGGGACGATGTTCGCCCTGATGATGGCCGGCTATGGCCTGGAACTCGGCATGATCCTCTCCATCCTGATCGCCGCCGGAATCGGCGCCGCCGCCGCTGGCGTCACCTGGATCGTGATGGAGCTCAAAGGGCCGTAACGCGGATTGCTACGCTTCGAGAAAGCGGCTGAGCTTCTCGCGAGTCTCCGGATGCGCCAGTTCCGCTTTGCCAAAACCGGGCTCCGCCCCGGCAGCCACGGCCGCCTGTTGATGCTCCGGATAATTCGTAACCAGCATCACCGGCACGGCAGCCGCTTCCGGTTGCTGCTTGATCGCACGTAGCACGTCGATGCCGTCGCTGTAATCGATGTCGAGCTTGCGGTTGATCAACACCAGGTGGAATGACTGGGTACGCAGCGCCGCCAATGCGTCGTCCAGGCGGTCTGCCTGGACGACCTCGGCGCCAAAAGTTCCTTGCACAAGACGACGAATCGCCGCGTGGTCGGGCCCGCACTGCCCGACATCCAGTACTCGCTTGGTCATCTGCAGATCCCGCTTAGTCGGCGTCCGCCACCTTCTCGGTCTTGGCCGGCTGACCGGCGTCGGCCGCCTTTTCTTCCCCTTCCGGAGTGATGGCGAAGAGATGCGTCTTGTTGGCGATGAACAACGTGTTATGCGCCACGATGGGCGTGCTGTAGACCGAATTGCCCATCTCGACTTCCGCAAGGATCTCCTTCTCAGGGGAGAGCTTGAAGATCGTGACCTTGCCCTCTTCGTCGCCGACATAAACCTTGTCTTCGACGATCATCGCCGAGCCCCAGGTGGCGGCAAACAGGTCGTGCGTCCAATGGGCCTCGCCGGTCTTGGCGTCGAGGCAGTGCATCAGGCCGCTGAAGTCGGGAATGAACAGCAGACCGTTCTTGATGACCGCCGTGCCGCAGGTGCGGTGCATCTGCTCCTCGAAGTCCTTCAGCTCCCCGTCGCCGTTAAGATCCTTGCCGACGTAGTGCCAGATGGCCGCCGAGTTCGGGTTAGCCACGGCGATTTCGCCGTCCTCGGGATGGATGGCCTGCAGACGGCGATGGGGCAGCGGGTGCTCGCGATCGTCGACTTTTACCGCCAACTCGCTGCTCACGTCGCCGCGCTTGGTCGGGTCAATGCACCACAGATGGCCATTGCCTTCGCCGTGTTCGGGATCTTCGCCGACGGCGATGTAAACCAGCCCTTCGTAGACCACCGGCGTGCCGATGATGTGGTTCCGGGTGCTGCGGCCGCTGACGCTGTATTTGGCGTCCTTCGGATTGCAGTCGAACTCCCAAAGTAATTCGGGCTTGCCGTCCTCGGTGGCCTCTCCGCGGAAGCTGCGGAGCCAGCCGTCGCCGCCGCCAAACAGCACCTGGGGCACGCCGCCCAAAACGGCGTAGGCCGGCGAAGACCATTGGCCGTGCAGGATGTTGTTGCCGGGCGAATCATCTTGCCAGAGGATCTTGCCGGTGTTCTTGTCCACGGCCAGGAAGCTGGGAGCGGCCGGGGAGGGAATGGTGGTGTGGCCTTCATCAACGCCGTTGGACGTGTTCACGAACAGCATGTCGCCGGCCGAAGTAATCGAGCAGCTGCACATGTTGTGTTGCGAGACTTTCAACTGGCCCATCATGTCGACCAGCCAGACGACGTCGGCCTCGTCCTTGTTTTCATTCGGCTCGGCCTTGTTCGGGCCGTCGTTCTCGCCGTCGTGAAAGCCTTCGACATCCAGGCAGACGATCTCGCCGCGGCTGGTGACGTACCACAAGCGGTCGCCTTCCACCAGCGGAGCGCAGCAAATGCCCTGGAGCGGCCAGTCGTGTACGCGGCCGGTCGGCAGCTTTTCGCTGGAAGCTTGCCAGAGGAACTTGCCGTCGGCCTCGTTGAAGCACAGCAGGCAGCCCAGGTCAACCGTGGCAGGATAGCGTTTCAACCAGCCGGCGCCGTTGTTCGTGCCGACGAAGACCTTGCCGCTGGCCACAACCGGATTGCCGTAGCTCTGCGAGCCGAGCCGAGCGACCCACTTGATGTTCTTGGCGGTGTCTTTTTGCCACTCGCCCGTTTCGTCGTCAAATTCGCCGGGCTCCCACTCGGTGGCGATGCCCTTGCCGACGGGCGTGTTGTTCCGGGCGGACGAACCGGCCCACTGGTTCCAATCGCCGCTGACCGTTTCCTTCGCTTCGGCCTTGGCGGCCGTTTCAGCGGCCGGCTTCTTGGGGGCGCTGGCGACTTTTTCTACGTCCTTCTTTTCCTTGGCAGACGCTTCTTCCTTAGCGGGCTTCTCAGCGTTCGCCGGCTTTTCGGCGGCAGGCTTCTCTGCGGCAGGTTCTTTCGCCGGTTCCTCCTTGGCGGGCATGGCTTTCTCTTCCGTCTTGGCGGCCGGCTTTTCAGCGTCTTCCTTCTCTGCCTCTGGCTTGGCTGCTTCCGCCTTGCTTTCGTCGGCCGGCATCTCCCCCGCCGGTTCAGCCTTCTTTTCCTGGTCTGCGTCCGATTCGGCGCCTTCCGCCGGCGCGTCTGCGGCCGGCGTTTCCACCTTCGGGACGGCCATGTCGCCGTCGGGGGCGCCAGCGGGCGGGGCCGGTTCGCTACCGGGCTGCGAGCAACCCAGCGATGCCGTCAATACGCAAACGCCGAGCATCAGGACAAGCATCGACGCCGTTCGAATCATGTTGCACATGCGTTCATTTCTCCGAAAAAGTCACACTGGCACAAACCCGTCAAGACGCTCGCCGGCCCGTGCGTTCCAGGCTGGACGACGCCTCGTTCGATCTGCCAGGCGTTAGTTGGCGGTGACCGTAATGTTATCGAGAAAGATTTCTGCGTCGCTGGCATTGCCGAACAGGCCGGGGCTGCCTTGCAGGTTTGGCGCCTCGTCCACGGCTTCAATCGTCCAGGCCTCGGGCTCGTCCTCGCCGCGCGGCCAGACCTTGGCTTTCAGCACGGCTTTGCCGTCTTCCGCCGCGGCCCGGAACTTGATCGTATACCAGACCTCGGGCTTCCAGGCGAAGGGGATCGTCTTGGAAAATCGACCGAGTTCCGAGGTCCAGGAGCGAATCTGCAATTGCTGCAGCGTGCCCATCATGTCGACCG
>DASZUP010000795.1:0-9366 GCA_035547635.1 Pirellulales bacterium | reverse complement strand
TTCGCCGAAGACATCGGTTGTGCGGGAGCGATGGCCGCGCTGCTGCGCGATGCGCTGCGCCCCAACCTGGTGCAGACCAGCGAACAGACGCCGGCGCTGGTCCACGCCGGGCCGTTCGGCAACATCGCGCATGGCAACAGCTCGATTATCGCCGACCAGGCGGCGCTGCGGCTGGCGGATTACGTCGTGACCGAGAGCGGCTTCGGCGCCGACTGTGGCGCGGAGAAATTTTTCCATATCAAGTGCCGCGCCGGCGGGCTGCAGCCGCACGTCGAAGTGCTGGTCTGTACGGTGCGCGCGCTCAAACACCAAAGCGGGCGGTTCCACGTGACGCCAGGCAAGCCGTTGCCCGCCGAACTTGAAGCGGAGAATGAAGAGGCCCTGCGAGCCGGCAGCGTCAACTTGCGGGCGCACATCGAGATTCTGCGCCAGTTCGGACTGCCCGTGGTTGTGGCGGTGAATCGCTTTCCGAGCGATACCGATCGCGAACTGGAGCTGGTTTGCCGGCTGGCTCGAGACTATGGCGCCGCATCTGCGGCCGTCGCCGACCCGTTTGCCGAAGGCGGCGCTGGCGCCGAGACGTTGGCCCAGGCGGTCGCGACTGCCGCGATCGAGCCCTCCTCGCTGCGCCTGCTCTACGATTTGGACATGACGCCCGAAGAGAAGATCGAAGTCCTGGCGAGGCGCGTGTATGGGGCCGAACACGTCGATTATGAACCGTTGGCTCGACGGCGCATCGCCCAGTTCCGCGAGTTGGGCTTCGGCAAGCTGCCCGTCTGCATCGCCAAAACGCAGTATTCACTCTCGCACGATCCAGCGTTATTGGGCCGGCCGCGCGGATTTCGCTTCCCGATTCGCGACGTCCGCCTGGCCGCCGGCGCTGGCTTCTTGTACGCCCTGGCCGGCGAGATCAGCACCATGCCCGGCTTACCCGCCGATCCTGCCGCCTTGCGAATCGATATCGACTCTGAAGGGAACATTCGCGGGCTGCGCTGATTTGCGCGAGTTCCGCACGCAGAAGCCAGCAACGCGGCTGAGGGGTGCAGTGCTGAGTTTTGTAGTGGAAGCTTGATGCAAGAGTCGCGCCGACCTCAAGAGACCCCATCCGCTGCCGGCGTGCGAAACCGCGCGCCGGCGCTTCGCGCGGCTCGCTTCACGGCGGAGTGCCGACGGCTGCGCTCCTCAGCCTAACTCCAGCAAATTCAGCCTGGCGGCGGCCGTTCCGGTTTGGCTGAGAAAAACGGTCCGCGCTTTGCATAACAATAGGAGGGGCAGGTTGTCTCCGAGCGAGCTCTAGAAAGGAACGCAATCATGGCCACGAAAAAAGGCGAAAAGCAAGCGGCTCCCAAGCAAACGCCGCAACTCCCGCGACAGGACGATCCCGGATTGCCGGGCGGCGGCGAGGGACGAGTAGACATCACGGGCAAGTCCGACTGGACCCCGCCCGAAGGCAACTACCCGCCCGGCGAAGAGTACGAGGAAAGCGGCCGTTCCGGCGTGATTACTCCCGAGCGCTTCGCGGAGAAGCCAGGCGAGTAACGGTCGATCGCGAAGGCTGTGCGGTTGGCGGCGCGAGCGGTCCTAAGGAGTTCCGCAGAAAGCGAGCGACGGGAGTTGTCACGCTCGGCTCTCGCGCAGCCGCGGATCCATGGCGTCGCGCAGCCCGCTGCCAACCAGATTGAAGACGGTGACTGTGACGAAAATGGCGAGCGACGGAACGACGACGAGCCACCAGTAATTGTAGTTGTCCGAACCGAGTTTCAGCAGCGTGCCCCAACTGGGCGTCGGAGGTTTCACGCCGAAGCCGAGCAAGCTGAGACCGGCTTCGGTGATGATGGCGCCGGCAATTCCGAACGGCGCCGTGACCAGCGCCGGCGAAAGCGAATTGGGCAGGATATGCCGGAGAATGATTCGGGCATGCGAAGCCCCAAGCGCTTGCGCCGCGATGACGTAGTCGGAATTTCGCTGTTTCAACACCTCGCCGCGGATCAACCGCGAAATAGTCGGCCAGCCGGTAATGCCGATCACGAACATGATGATGTAAATGCTCGGGCCAAGCAGCGCAACCAGCGTGAGGATCAGGAAAAACGAGGGGAAGAGCAGCACGACCTCGATGATGCGCGAGATGAGCACGTCGAGCTTGCCGCCGAAATAGCCGGCGACGGCCCCCACGACGCTGCCGATCGCCAGATAGATGCCCACCGCGAGAAAACCGACGGTCATTGAGATCCGCGTGCCGTAAATCATCTGCACGAGCACGTCCCGCCCCGTGTAATCGGAGCCCAGCAAGAGAGGGAAGCCGTCGTTGGACTCCTTCCAGCGGGAGCGATCCTGGCGAAACATGGGCGGCTCGAAAATCGATTCGAGATCCTGCTCGATCGGGCCGAGCGGAATTGGAACGTACCAGCCATGTTTCGTGTCTGGCGATGCCTGTTGCTCTTCGACGAACACGCGGCTGCGGTACTTGTTCTTGGGGCAGATCGCATCGAACGAAAAGATCGCCGTAACGACCAGAAACAATCCCAGGTAGATTTCCAACGCGCGCAGCATGCGAAGCCTGGCTTCGACGCCCCGCCGCTTCCAGAAATGATTGGCGGCCGCCGAGACGACCACCGCCGGCGGCAGCGTCAGCAGGGCCATATTGAAGGCGAAATCAACCGATTGTTCGGCGCTGAACAAGGCCCGGAACCAGGGAAACAAGACTTCGTCGCCGTCCCAGAACACGAGCGGCTGGTTCGAACAGATCGCCGGTGCAAAGACGGCGGTCAGAAACATCGGCGCCAGCGCCCACAGCGACCAATAGGCCAGCCAGTTGCGCCGGAACTGACGCCAGACGATGTCGGAATACGATTCGCCGTGTTCCGGAGACGTCATGCTGCGTCTCCCCGGCCCCCGAAGCTGATGCGGGGATCAACGAGCACATAGAGAATGTCCGAGATCAGAATACTGATCATCACGACGATGGCGTCGATGTAGATCATTGCCATTAAGGTGGGAAAGTCCTTCTGCTCGATCGAGGCCCAGGAGAGCCGGCCCATGCCCGGAATGTTGAACAGCACCTCAATCAACACGCTGCCGCCGAGCATGGCGGGCAGGAAATTCGAAAACAGCGTAATGATCGGGATCAGCGCATTCCGCAGGGCGTGCTTCAGAATCACCGTGCGCTCGCCCACGCCCTTGGCGCGGGCCGTACGCACATAATCCTGACCGATGACGTCCAACATGCTGGACCGCGCGTACATCGCCAGCCCCGCCAGGCTGAACAGCGCCAGGCAGGTGACCGGCAAGACAATGTGCCACGCGTAATCGAGCAAGAAGCCGGGCCAACTGTAGTTTTTTGAGGCTTCCGCGTGCAGGCCGGACATCGGGAACCACTTCAAGTAGTCGCCGTAGCAGAAGAACAGCAAAAACAGCATGGCGGCCACGAACGGCGGCACGGAATAGAGCACGAACAGCTTGAGCGAGATCAGCCGGTCGAGCCAACGGCCCCGGTTCACGGCGCAGATCACTCCCAGCGGCACCGCCACCGCATAAATCATCATCTGGGACAGCACCATCAGCGGCGCCGAAACTTTGACCGAGCGCCAGATTTTTTCGCTGACCGGCTCGCGAGTCTTCAGCGCTGAGCGGCCGAAATCGAACGTCGCCAAGCGCACGACCATGTGGGCGTACTGCGTATCGGCGACGATGTACCAGAGCTTCTTGAGCGGTCCGGGCGCGTAGCTCTGCCGACGAGCGGCGTAGTGAGCCAGCCAGTTGTCGCTGACTTGTTGGACCAGTTCGGGATCGGCGTCGATCGGCACGTCGGTCCGCAGTCTGGCCCCGGCGTACAATTGCAGCACGAGAGACGAGACGACCTTTTCTCGCAACGTCGACTTCCCGAGCAGCGTTTCGGCGAAAAATGGCAGATCGTCTCGCTGCAGTTTGCGGATTTCATCGAGCAGTTTGCGTCTCGATCGTTCGGCGGCCATCTTTTCCAGGCTTTGCCGCAACACGTCGCGGCGTTCGGAAGACAGGGGCGGGAATTTGTCGCGGGACCGTTCCCACCAGAGCTGCCAGGTCGAGGCGACCCGGGGCGTTTCCGACGACTTGGGACGGCGCGAGTAGGTGTAGAGGAAAGGTTCCGCGACCATGTAGTTCAGCGACCGGATGGCGCCGATTTTCGTTCGCAATTCGCTCTGCGGAGATTCGAGCAGCGCGATCGCCGCAGGAACGGCGTACGAGCCTTCGTCCTCGCAGAACAGCGATTGCACGTGAGCTTGCACCGCCTCGGCCAGGCGGCCGTATTGTTCAGGCTGCCGCAAGCGGCGCTCGAAGCCGTCGATTTCCATGCGGCTGAGAAAGTCATAGCGTGCCTGCTGCGCCGCATCGCGAGGCTCGCGCGCAAGCGCAGGCAACTCCTCGGCAATCTCTTCCGGCGAGCGGGACATATAGTGCGCAGCGATCCGCATGTCTTGCGAGTAGTCGCGAAAGTAGTTGAAGTTCAGCATGATCGGCTTGTCGAGGTGCAGATCGCGCTTCTGGATCAGGTAGGCTTCGCGCGTTTGCCCCGAGGCGGAACTCATGCCGCCCATTTGATTCATCAGCGGATCGCCGGGCGCAAGTTGCATGATCAGGAATGAAACGATCGTCACGCCGAACAGCGTCGGCGCCATGATCAGCAATCTTCGCAGCAGGTAGTTCCACACAGGTTCGTTCCGTAACGAGAGGCGGTTGCGGCCGGCGGAGCGCGCCTTGCCGCCGATGCCGCACAGTCGCGGCGCCGGCGCGGCTGCACGGTCCGTTGCAGCCGCAAGCTAAGGGCGGCGTCGCCCTATTGCCGCGGCTCCGTGGCGTACCATTCGCGAGCATCGTAGCCGGGGCGGATCTTGTAGAAGTTGAGCCCTTGGATCCTGCCGTTCAAGGCGGCCGTTTGTTTTTCAGAAAAGAGGAAGGTGTAGGGCTGGTCCTCGTAAATCAGACGATGAATCTTGTGGTAAAGCTCCTGCTGCTTTTCCTGGTCCAAGGTGACGCGCAGCTCATTGATCAACGCGTCCACTTCGGAATTCTGATAGCTGATCGCATTGGAGCTCTCCGGCACGTCGGCCTGGCTGCCGTGCCAAAGCTGGAACGGATCCTGCTTCCACTCCATGCCCCAGCCGAGCATCGTGGCGTCGAAGTCCTTCTTGCGCAGCTTCTGCAGCATCAAAGCCCACTTGGCGGGTTCGATTTCGACGTTCACGCCGATCTTCTGGCAATTCGCCTTGACGATTTGCGCGATCGTCAAGAACGACGGACTGTCGGAGAAGATTGTCAACGAATACTGCGCCTTGACGCGCTCGCCCTCGACTTGCTTGTCGCGAATGCCGTCGCCATCGCTGTCTTTCCAGCCCGCTTCGTCGAGCAAGGCCTTCGCCTTGTCCAAATCGTAGGCGAGCGGCTCAATGCTGCTGTCGTAGGCGCTGCTGCCCGGCAAGAAAGGGCCGGCCGTGGGAACCGCCAGACCTTTGAAGACTTCGTCAATGATGGTTTGCACCGGAACGGCGTGCGTTAAGGCGGTGCGGACCTTTTTGTCCTTCAAGAATGGCCGTCTCAGGTTGTAGCCGATGTAGCGGTAACCAGGATAGAAAAACGATTCCAGGCGAACCTTGCCCGCCTTCACGTTTTCATGGTCCTGACTTTGCAGGAAGCGGTCCTTTTCCGTGATCGGCGCCCAGTCGAGCTTGTTCTGCAAGCCCATCTGCAGCATCGTGTTCGGATTGGGAATGGCCTGAAACACGACGCGGCTGAAATAGAACGGCTTGCCCCAATAGGCCGGGTTGCGCTTCAGTTCCAACCGCTCGTCGCGGCGCCAGGCGTCGAATGCCAGGGGACCGGTGCCACACATCTTGGTGTTGGCCCAGTGGTTGTTAAAGCCGTCGGCAAATTCCTTCGAAGAATAGTCAAACGAAATGGGTTCTCCTCGCTCATCGACGGAGTAGACATGCAACGGCATCATGGGGATGACGAGCGTGAATTCGTTCGACATGAAATACGGCTTCGTCCACTTCACCTTCACCGTGTAGTCGTCGACGACCGACACCTTGATCTTGTACCGCTCGCCCTGGTCCTTGGCATCGGGGTCTTCGTAGTAGCTCCGCAAGGCGGCGGCTTCGATATTAGGATTCAGGATGCAGTCGAAGGTGAACTTGACGTCCTTCGCCGTGAATTCCGCCTCAGGCAGCGGCGTGCCGTCGGGCAGCTCCATCGGATGCCATTTCACGCCCTGGCGCAGATGGATCGTGTATTCCAGCGACTCCTTGTCGAACTCCCAGCTTTCGGCCAAGGCCGGTTCGAGCTCGTCGGGATTCTCAAACTTCTGGTCCGCCAGCGGCTCGTAGACCCAGCGTTGAAAGCTGGTGCTGACATTGTCGTTGGCCGTGACCAGATTCAGCGTGTCGGGGTCGTTCGAGTACGCCAGCATCAACGTGTCGGACTCGGCCGGAGCGACGCCCGCGCGAGTCTGCTTGGCAGATGCCGGGCCGTTGTCGGCGCTCGAGCCGCCAGCCGAAGAAGACTTGGCGACAGGATTCGCGCCGACGGTTTCCAAGTCGTCGCCGTCGTCCTCCGTCGAACTGCACCCCTGAAACGTTACGACGAACAAGACCAACAGCAGAACGCGGAGCAATCGTTGCGGCATGGGCTGAATACTCTCCGGGCGGGAAACGGGGCGGCGTACGAGATAGGGCTGCTTGCAGCAAAGGCATACTATAGAACACCTTGCGATCGGTCAAGAAGTTCGCATTGCCGCCAGGGCCCAATCCGGCTAACGTATGCCCGCCCAGAATATCGGGTTATCGCGCTGCGCCTTCCCCTTTTCAGTTAGCGAGCGATTCAATGAACGCCGAACGGATTCGGTACGGAAGTCTTGTTTCCCTACTCGTCGTGCTCTGGGCCTGCGCCCTTCCGGCGCCGGCGGCCGCGCAGACGGCCGGCGAGACCAAAGCGGAAGAGAACGACGCCTTCTGGATCTGGTCCCCCGCGCATTCCAAGGACCTTGTCCCCGCCGGCGAGTGCTACTTTCGCGGCGCCGTGGAACTCGAAGGGGATGAACTGGCCACCCTCCAGGTGACCGCCGACGACCGCTACGAACTGTTTATTAACGGACGCCGCGTAGGAAAAGGCGAAACCTGGAAACTGTTCAAGACTTACGACGTCAAAGACTTCATCCGCCAAGGCACGAACGTGATTGCCGTCAAGGCGGTCAACGCCACGGGCCCCTCGGCCGGCATGGTGGCGCGGTTCGCCGTGGCGGTGGAAGGCGGCGGCACGCTCCAACTGCTGGGCAGCGACACGAGCTGGAAAACCAGTCTGAAAGAGTTCGACGGCTGGGAAGAACCGGACTTCGACGACTCGCAATGGGTGCCGGCGCGCAGCTTCGGCCTGTTCGGGCCGACGGAACCTTGGGCCAACCAGGTGGCCAGCGAGGCTCCGCCCGCCGGCCGGTTCTTGCTGGGCGCCGAATTCCGCGTCGAGCAGGTAATCGCTCCTGAAGACGCCGGTTCGCTGATTGCCATGACCTTCAATGAGTGGGGAGAGATCATCGCCTCTCAAGAAGGCGGCGGGTTGGTCGCCATTGTCGACTCCGATCAGGACGGCCTGGTGGAAACGGTCGCCCCGTACTGTGACAAGCTCAAGAATTGCCAGGGCATGCTGGCGCTCAACGGGCAGATCTTTGCCGTCGGCGAAGGCCCGGATGGCCCCGGTCTGTATCGTCTTTCCGATGAGGACCAGGACGGCGCGGCCGACGCCGTCAAATTGCTGTTCGAGTTTGATTCCAGCGTAGGCGAACATGGGCCCCATGCGCCCGTGCTCGGTCCCGACGGCTTGATTTACGTGGTGATCGGCAATCACTGCAAGCCGAAGCCGGAATACGACGCCGGCAGTCCCTACCACCACTACTATGAAGGGGATCTTGTCCAGCCCCGCTACGAAGACGCCAACGGGCACGCCGTGGGCATCAAGGCGCCGGGCGGCGCCGTGTTGCGGACCAACACCGAAGGCGAACGCGTGCAGATTTTCGCCGGCGGATTTCGCAACCCTTACGATATCGCCTTCAACAAGCAGGGCGAGTTGTTTACCTACGACGCCGACATGGAATGGGATACCGCGTTGCCCTGGTATCGGCCGACTCGCGTGGCGCATGTGACGCCCGGTTCCGAGTTCGGCTGGCGCAGCGGCTGGGCGAAGCGGCCGAATTACTATCCGGACAACCTTCCCCCGCTGCTCGAAACGGGCCGCGGCTCGCCAACCGGAGTGGTGTTCTACAATCACTACCAGTTCCCGGCGCGGTATCACAACGCAATGTTCGCCTGCGATTGGTCGCAAGGAACGATTGTCGCCATCCGTATGGATGCCAGCGGCGGCAGCTACAAGGCGCGGCGCGAGGTCTTCTTGGAAGGCCGGCCGTTGAACGCCACCGATTTGGACATCGGACCTGACGGCTGGCTCTACTTTTCCACCGGCGGACGCGGGACGGAAGGGGGGGTTTACCGGATCGTGTGGACCGGACAGTCGCCGCCCCAGCCCAAGCTGAGCGGCGCGTTGCAGGCTGTCCGCCAGCCGCAGCTGCAAAGTGCGTGGGGGCGTCAGCAAGTCGCCAGCATCCAGCAGTCGCTGGGCGGCGCGGAATGGGGCCGCCAGCTTGAGGCCATCGCGGAGGGCGCCCGCAATTCGGCGGCCGACCGCGTGGCGGCGCTCGACTTGATGCAACTGGTCGGCCCGTTCCCCAAACCGAGTGCGCTGGTCAAGTATTCTCGCGATTCCCACGCCGAATTGAGGGCCAAAGCCGCCTACCTGATGGGAATTCACGTCGACGAGGCCTGCGGCGAGCGGCTGGTCGAGTTGCTGCGCGACGCCGATCCGACCGTGCGGCGGATCGCCTGCGAGTCGTTAGCCCGCGGCGCCTACCAGCCCAAAGCGGAGCCTTTGACGCGGTTGCTGGCCGACCCCGACCGGTTCGTTGCCTGGGCCGCAGGCCGCGCGCTGCAGCGGCTGCCGGTCGACCAATGGTCGGATCTGGTCGTCGAGGCCGAAAGCTCGCGGGCCTTCCTGATGGGCTCGATCGCGCTGTTGGCCATGGAGCCCCCCGACGCGACGGTCGACGCCATCATCACGCGCGGCGCCGACGTCATGAACGGCTTTCTGAACGACGATGATTTCGTCGACCTGCTGCGAGTGTTCCAGCGCGGGCTCGATTACGGCAACTTGACGCACAAGAACGTGCCGGACCTGTGCAAGCAGTTGATCCGCGAGTATCCGGCCAACGAGGCGCCGGATCGGCTGCAAAAAATCAATCGCGAATTGACGCGGCTGCTGGTCTACCTGCAGGAATCGAGCGCGATCGAG
>DASZUP010000794.1:0-3568 GCA_035547635.1 Pirellulales bacterium | reverse complement strand
GGCAAACGCGAGGTGATGAACGAGGGCGCCAAGGTTCGGAGTGTGAGCATGCGGCGGCGCTGTTGGTATCATAATCTCGACGCGCGTCGTTCTCAAACTGGCTCCCGCCGTCGTTGCCGGATGATTTGCTTGCTTCGCGCCAGCGCGCCACTTACACTTCGAGGCTGTGAGCACCCCCTACGAGTCACCTGTCGAAGCAGCCGTTGCGACGGAATCGCCGGCGCAGCTTAGCAAGTACGGGGTGTTGGCGTTTCTGTGCAGCCTGGCTTTCATTCTTTATCTGGACCGGGTTTGTATTGGCAAGGCGGTCAATCCGATCTGCAATGATCTGGGGCTCAGCCTGGGGCAGATGGGCTACGTGCTGGGCGCGTTCGTCGTGGCCTACGGGCTGTTCGAAGTGCCGACCGGCCACTGGGGCGACCGTTACGGCTCGCGCGGCGTGCTGACGCGGATCGTGCTCTGGTGGTCCGTGTTTACCATCCTGACCGGCGCCGCGATGGGCTTCTGGATGCTGATCGGCACCCGGTTTCTGTTCGGCGCGGGCGAAGCGGGCGCTTATCCCAACGTGGCGCGGGTGCTGGCGCGCTGGTTTCCCGCGCATCAACGAGCGTCGGCGCAGGGGCTCGTGATCACGTCGGCCCAGTTCGGCGGAGCGGCGTCGCCGGCCTTTGCCGCGTATCTGATCGAGTATGCCGGCTGGCGTTCGGCCTTCGCCATTTTCGGTTCGCTCGGCATCGTGTGGGCCGCGGCGTTCTATTATTGGTTTCGAGATGAACCGCCGCGTGCCGAGGCGACGGGCGAAGCGGAGCCGACGCCCGACGTAGAAGATCGGGCGCCGCCGTCCGAACCGGATGCGCATCCGCCGATTCCCTGGTCGCTGGTGCTGACCAGCGCGAATATCTGGCTGCTCGGTTTGATCAACACCTGTGCGTCGTTCGTCTCCTACATGTTCATGCAGTGGTATCCGACCTATCTCGAACAGGCGCGCGGCGCCAGCGCGATCGAGGCCGGCTGGTATGCTTCGATGGTGCTCGGAGGCGGGGCCGTCGGCGCCTTGTGCGGCGGATTCGTGGTCGATTGGCTGGTGCGCACGGGCGGCAACCGGCGCTGGGCGTATTCCGGGTACGGCGCCGCGGCGCTCGGCTTTGCCGCCGTCGCCATGCTGATCAGCGTGCTTTCGGAATCGCTGACGGTCAGCAGTCTGTTTGCGACGCTGGCTTGCATGACGTCGCTGTCTCACCAGGCGAGCTGGTGGAGCATTACCACGGAGATCAGCGGCAAGCACTTGGGCGCCCTGTTCGGATTGATGAATTCGATGGGCGTGCCCGGCGCGCTGATCTCAACCACGTTCCTCGGCCACTTCGTCGACTGGATGGCCGCGCGAGGCTTCATCGGGCGCGAGCAATGGGATCCCGCCTTTTACATCTACGCCGGAGTATTGCTGCTCGGCGGATGCTGTTACCTGGCGGTCAACTGCCGCCGTTCAGCGGTGGAACCGGTTGCATAGGGCGTTAGCGGCCAGCCAACTCGGCTTCCGCAGCCAGAATCGGCTCGAGCATGCGACGGGCCTCCTCCTGCTCGGCCTCGGTCAAGCGGCGATTGGGCGGCCGCGGCGGTCCGACGTCGTGACCCTTGAGCGTCAGGCAGTGCTTCAGCAGGCTGATGTTGTACGAGTCTCCCTCGCGAGCGCGGAAATCTTCGATCGGCCGAATCAGCCGCAGCAACCGCATTGCCTCCGGATAGTCGTTTTTCGTCAGGGCCCGGAACATGGCCAACGTCAAACGCGGGCACAAGTTGCCGGCCCCGGTCGTATAGGCCGTCGCTCCAGCCAGCATGAAAAACGGAGCGAAGCGTTCGGCCGTGCCGCAGTAGAGTCCCAAGCGCCCGGCATTGCCGCCGGCGAATTGAGTGAAGACGTTCAGATCATTGACGGCGTACTTGATGCCGACCAGATGGCCCGCCTCGCCGCACTCCGCCAGCAACTTGTCGCTCGGGATCGGGCCCTTCTTATAGGCCAAGAGCGGCAGCGACAGTTCTTCGGCCAGCACTCGCACATAGTCGGCGAACCCGACGTCGGACAAGTAGGGATGCACGGGCGGCATGATCAGCAGGCAATCCGCACCGGCCTCGGCGGCGCCGCGGCCAATGGTCAAGGCATGGTCGAGACTCAAGCCGATCGGCGTCATCACGACCGCTTCGCTGCCCAGCGTCTGCCGGACGATGCGGCTGCACTCGACGATTTCCGCCGCCGTCATCGAATGAAACTCGCCGGTGCCGGCCGCGGGAATGAAGACGCGGATGCCGGCTTCGAACAATTCTTTGACCAACAGCGACAGGGCCTCGCCATTGAGGCGTTTACCGTCGGCGGAGAACGGGGTGAGCGGAATCAACTGAACCGTGTCGAGGCGTTTGAGATCGAGCGGCATGGCGGGCGTGGAGGAGTGGTGAAAAGTTGGGTGGGAGCGAGACAAACGGTAATGCCGAGCGTGATAACGATGACATTCTAGCGGAAGCCGCGGCGAGATTCACGCATAAGTGCCGCCCTATCTGAGGGGGCCGCAGGGGATGAGGCCCGAGGCGAGTCATGTTATTATCAAATTGTGGCGTCATGCAGGAATCGGCGCCCGGATTGCAGCAGCGTAAGCCCCAAAAAGCTGCTGATTTGCCAGGCCGTCGAAACGGCCGCGCGCTCCCCAACGGGAGAAAGAACGAGAGACCCATGTGCGCACGCTCTTTTGCCGGCAGAGACCGGACGCAGGCAACACGAAATGAAGGCCCCGTTTTTTGCTTGGCATCGCAGCAGCTCGGGACTCGGGATCCTAGTCAGATCTCCGGGCGGTCGGAGAAGGTTCCTTTGATTATCAGACTAACCGACGACATCTACCGCGGGCGCCGCCCCACTCGCGAGTTGCTGTTGGCGGCCGAGCCGAATCCGCGCACGTTGCTCAATCTGGAATCGGGTTGGTACGAGCGACTGAACCCGGGCGTTCTCAAGGCGCACGAACTGGCCAGCGAGCTGGGCATGGTCCAACTCCGGTTGCCGATGTCTCCGCTCAAGCCGCCCAGCCTGGCCCAAGTCGTCGAAGCCTACGAAATGATGAACTCGCTGGACGTGCCCCGACCGTTGCTGGTGCACTGTCGAGAAGGAGTCGACCGGACGGGCGTGGTTTGCGCCTATTACCGCGTCGTGGCCGAGGGTTGGTCGCCCGCCGATGCGATGCAGGAAATGCTTTCGCTCGGCTTTCACCGTTGGCGCTACCTCTACTGGCTGCCGCAGATCCGTCGCTTGCTCGAGCGCGCCCAGAACGGCGACCGTCGTTGAGCGAAGCATGATCGCTGAGACGCCAGGCGGCCGCGGCCAAAGCTACGAGCGGCGTTAAGCGTCGCTGCTGCTGAAGGGCAGGACATACTCGTGGGCGTCGAGCTCTTCGCTGCAGGAGGCAGGACCGCGCCAGACCAGCGTGCCATAATCGGCAATGTCGTCGATCCACTGCGAAGGCGCGTGCGATCGCGCTTGCCAGGGCGCCAGCACGACCAGGCGCTTGGCGCCTTTCGGACGCCCCGGCTG
>DASZUP010000793.1:0-1522 GCA_035547635.1 Pirellulales bacterium | reverse complement strand
GCGGAAGTCATGAAGATTGCACGGGAGCATCATCGACCCGGAGGGCAGCCCGAGCGTTACAAGTCTGCCCGGCCGGCGCCGCCGACCTACATTCGCGTCGGGCGAACCGCCGCGGTCATCGGGTTGGCTGCCGCCGGCTTCGCCTTGACGCGAAAAGTGGTGAAGGCGTTGCGCGCAGACCGCTGACCGGGCGGCAGAAAGCGCGCCTGCTGCAATCAGCGTTCGCGACACTCTTCGGTCGAGCAGTACCAGTGCGGCTGCCCGGCCAGACGTCATTGCTTTCAGGGACAGTTCCGCAGTCTCGACAAGGCGAGCACGGGGGTGAAGTTGGTGCATCGTGGGCCTGGCATTTGCAGATCTGGCCGAAGATCGAAGAAGACGACTCGCAAGCGGAGGAGGCCAAAAGCATGCCGGTCAATACGTCGCCCTGGCAAACCGAGCACCCTTGGGAACCTTCGCCGGATGCTCATCCTCAGCCGGTCCCCTTGATGTCCGAAGCCGATCTGATCAATCCGCTGCTCCGCCTGAGCGACGTGATCGATGAACAAGCCGTTCTATGCCAGGCGGCCATGCCGCTCGTCGAGGCGTTGCGACTGCTGAAGCATAGCGCGACGGGCGCGGTGCCGATGGTGGATCACGGCCGCCCTGTCGGATTTCTCAGCGACCGCGGCGCCATCGCCGCCATCTATGATCGGCCCAGGGACTGGGAGCGGCTTACGGCGGGAGAGTTGGCGGAAAGCGCCGTCACGGCGAGAGCGGGCGACACGCTCGACGTGATCTTCAAGCGCTTCCATCGCGGGGGCCTGTTCGTTGTCGACTCGCGAGGCGATTTGCAAGGAGTGGTTACGCTGCGCAGCCTGGCCGGCGGCATTACCGAGCGAGGATGGGGCTGGCTGTTTGCCACTCGGCTGTTTCCGGTGGCTTAAGGACGCGCGGCAAGGCGGGAGCGTGCAAATATGGAACTTGGCTTTCCGTTGGGCATTCGATTGACGCACTGGTTCAACCTATTGCTGATCACGCTCTTAGCTCGTAGCGGCCTGGCAATTCTGGCGGCCCATCCCAAGTTGTACTGGAACATCCATGCCTGGCCTGGTTCGGAGTGGCTGCGACTCACCCGCAAGCAACTGCCGCACGACCGGATGTGGTGTTCGACGGATGAAGAAGTCCCTGCGCCCGGTTGGCTGGCGCTTCCCGGCGGGCATGGCCTGGGGTTAGGACGGTACTGGCATTTTTCTTCCGCGTTGCTGTGGCTCGTCTGCGGCGTATTCTATTTGGGCGTAATGTTCGCTTCCAACGAGTGGCGGCGGCTCGTCCCGACCTCGTGGGAGATCTTTCCTTGCGCGTGGCGCACGTTGGTCGCCTATCTTCAATTTAAGTCGCCGGAACCGCACCCGCCGTTCAACTACGACGCGTCGCTGCCGTTTAACGCCCTGCAGCAATTGACCTACTTCGGCGTGATCTACCTGCTCGCGCCGTTGCAGATCCTCACCGGCTTTGCGCAATCGCCCTCGCTCTTGGGGCG
>DASZUP010000792.1:0-2389 GCA_035547635.1 Pirellulales bacterium | reverse complement strand
GCTATGGCCCTCGCCGCCCACAGTGATCGTCGCGTGCGCCGCGGCGGCTGCAACAACAGGAGTTTCCACAGTGAGCGAGTGCCGCCTTGCGAAGGCGGCCAGCCGTTGGGCCGTACTCGCCAGAAGCATCTCGATCGATTCGATCCGTTGCCGTTCACTGCTGCGGGCTCCTGGCAGCAGATGATCCAGCGGCCAGCGCGCCTGCGTTCGGAACAAGGGGCGCTGGCTCAACTCGTCAACGACGCAACCGACGTCGCGTTCGATCCAATCCGCCAGTTCCTGGCCTTTGTTCAGCGTGGTTCTGCCATTCGGCTGAGGACGTAAAAGCTCGTAGCGCCGCAGCGCACCGGCCAAGCGGTCAAGCATCTTCGCAACTCCCTGTCTGCCATGCCGTATTGCTGTCTATCCCGGCTACTCGATCTGGTCAAGTGCGGTTCCGCTCGCCTTAAAAAGCTCGCTGTGGCGGCGAATGAAAGAGCCGCGAATTTTCGCACGGCGTTTCGCATGCTGCGAGCGGTTTGCGAGCCCCGTCCAGCTAAAGTTCGAGCATGCCGCCCAACACTCGTCAGCCGCCGCAACCGCCCGAACCGCTCGCGGACGAGCACAGCGCGGAGGCCGCTCAGAACGCCGCTGAGCATGAGCGGACGGGGGCAGATCTGCTGTCAGCGCAAGAGTCTGCTCGTCGGCTGGGCATTTCCGTAAGCTCATTCTATGACTGGCTGAACCAATCCGACCGCGGCGAATTCGCTATTCGCGGAGAGCCTGTTACGATCAACTATTTCCAGACGGGCAGAAAGGGACAAGGCAGGATTCTGTTGGAGAGCGACGAGGTGCAGCGGCTGAAGGACCTGTTCCGCGTGCGCCCGCGCAAGGCGGCTGTTCGTCGCCAGCCTACCCGCCCCCGATCGTTTCCGGGCATCACCGTCAAACTGGGGCGGCCCAACTAGCGCGCTCGACTTCCAGAGCTGCCCGCCTGGGCCGCCGGCGTTTCTGCTCTCACGCCGCTCGCGGAGCGAGTTGCGCCGCTGAAGCCAGCGTAACTTTGGCGAGACAATACCTCTGCCCTTGAGCGAACGTGCGCCGCTCGGCAGCCGTCTTGGGAGCTCTTGCCGGCGCGCTCCCACAAGCGGCTCCGCGAGCGGGCCAAACGCTGGCTCAACACTCGGGCCGCCGAGCGGATGACCGTCGAACGGATCGAGCAGTGCGATCCGCGGGGCGAGATCCGTCTCTGGCTCGAGACCATCGCCCGGCTGGCGCGCTAAGCCTGCTGAGCGTCACCGTGAATATCAGTCCAACCTTCAACCTCGAGGATCATTCCTATGTCCCGAAAACCTGCTTCCAAATCGCAAGTCGCGATCCCGCTCGCTTCCCCTGCCATCGCCGCCGCGCCGCGGGGCCGGGCCAGTTGGTCCGGCATGCTGCGTTTGAGCCTGGTGGCCGTGCCGGTTAAGGCCTACCCGGCCGTCAGCAGCAGCGAGGCCTTCCACTTCAATCAGCTGCACGCCGATTGCGGTCACCGGATCGCCTACGAAAAACGTTGCCCCGTGCATGGCGCGGTGGAAGCCGCCGAGATCGTCAAAGGCTATCAGTACGCGCCGGGGCAGTACGTCGTCATCGAGGCGGACGAACTGGAGTCGCTGCGTTCGGCCAAGGACAAGGCGCTTTCGCTGGAGCGGTTCGTCGAGGCCGGCGAACTCGATCCCGTAGCCTTCTCCGGCCGCAGCCTGTATCTGCTGCCCGAGAGCCTGGCGGCGCAGCGTCCTTACTTACTGTTGGCCCAGGCGATGCGCGAGCGCCGCAAGTGGGCCGTAGGGCGAGTGGCCATGTCGGGCCATCGACAAGTCGTCGTCGTCCGTCCGCAGGGACGGGCGCTGACGATGGACGTGTTGCATGATCCGGGCCAATTGCGCTCCGGCAGCTGGCTGGAAACGGAGCTGCAGCCGCTGGAAGCGACGCCGGAAGAACTGCAGCTGGCCAGCCTGCTGATCGATTCGGCCAGCGGCGCGGTGGACTGGAGCCAATACCGCGACGACACGCCCGACAAGCTGGCGGCGCTGGTCGAGGCCAAGGTCGCCGGCCGGGAAGTGGCGGCGCCCGCCGAGGAGCCGGTGCAGGTGCTGCAGCTGCTCGATGCGCTCAAGCAGAGCGTCGCTCAGACGCAGAGCGAAGCGCCCGCCACTGGGAGGCGCAGAGCGCAGCGGAGGTCAGCATGACCCAGCGCGTCTCGCCGATGCTGGCCGTGCAGGCCGAGCCGTTCGATTCGGACGAACATCTGTTCGAAGTCAAATGGAACGGAGTGCGGGCGCTGACGGCCGTGGAAGCCGGCGGCTGGCAAGTCTGGGGCCGGGAGTTGGCCGACTACGCGCCGCGTTACCCGGAGCTGGAGTTG
>DASZUP010000791.1:0-6942 GCA_035547635.1 Pirellulales bacterium | reverse complement strand
GCGTGCCGGTTGCCGGATGTTTCGTGCTGGAAGGCGCCGATCGCGTCGGGTTTGCCGTCGGCGCTTACGACGCGTCCTTGCCGCTGGTTATCGATCCGGTGCTGGATTACTCGACGTATCTCGGGGGCAGCGACTACCAATTTGGCAACGCGATTGCGGTCGACGCCGCCGGCAACGCCTACGTCACCGGCTATACTGGCTCAACGGACTTTCCCGTCACGCCCGGCGCTTATCAAACGAGTGATGCCGGGGAAGCCGCCTTCGTGGCTAAGCTGAGCGCCGCCGGCGCTGGCCTGGTCTATTGCACCTACCTGGGCGGTAGCGACGACGATCGTGGCAACGCGCTTGCGGTCGACGCCGCTGGCAACGCCTACGTCACCGGCTACACTGGCTCAACGGACTTCCCCGTCACATCCGGCGCCTATCAAACGAGTATCGGCGCCCATGGAGAAGACGCCTTCGTGGCCAAGCTGAGCGCTGACGGCGCCGTTCTCGTCTATTCCACGTACCTGGGCGGCAGTCTCTCGGATGAAGGTTACGGCATTGCCGTCGACGCCGTCGGCGCTTCTTACGTGACGGGCTACACGCAGTCAACGGACTTCCCCGCCACGCCCGACGCCTATCAGACGAGTAAAGCCGGCTACGATGACGGCTTTGTGGCCAAGCTGAGCGCTGACGGCGCCAACCTGGTCTATTCCACCTACCTGGGCGGCGACAATTATAATACAGATAGCCACGACATTGCCGTTGACGGCGCCGGCAACGCCTACGTTACCGGTATCACCGAGTCAGCGAACTTCCCCGTCACGCCCGGCGCTTACCAAACCAGTTTCGGCGGCGGCTACCGCGACGCTTTCGTGGCCAAGTTGAGCGTCGATGGCGCCAGCCTGGTCTATTCCACTTACCTGGGCGGCAGCCTCTCAGATGAAGGCTACGGCATAGCCGTCGACGCCGCCGGCAACGCCTACATCACCGGTGTAACTTTCTCGGACGACTTCCCCATCACGCCAGGCGCATATAAAACAAGTTTAGGCGGCTGGGTACGAGACGCCATCGTGGCGAAGTTGAGCGCTGACGGCGCCAGCCTGGTCTATTCCACTTACCTGGGGGGCGGCGGGAGTCAAGGTAATAGCATAGCCGTTGACGGCGCCGGTTACGCCTATGTCACTGGCGAAGCCGGCTCATCGGGCTTCCCTACGACTCCTGACGCATATCAAACGATTTACGGCGGTGGTCATGACGCCTTTGTGGCGAAGCTGAGCGTCGACGGCGCCAGCGCGGTCTACGCCACTTACTTGGGCGGCGTAATCAGCGATGTTGGCAGCGGCATCGCGGTTGACGGCGACGGCAACGCCTACGTCACCGGCTACACCGAGTCGCGGGACTTTCCCGTCACGCCTGGCGCCTTTCAAACGAGCTCCGCCGGCGGCATGTTCGTCAGTTATGACGTCTTCGTGGCCAAGTTCGTGCTGAACAACGTCGCACCCTCGCCCCCGATCGATAGCGACGCGTCCCTCAATAGCGTAGCGGAAGGCGCAGCGAACGGCGCGCCTGTCGGATTGACCGCCTCGTCAACCGATGCCGACGGCGATCTCGTCAGCTATAGCCTGTCGGACAGCGCCGGCGGCCGCTTCGCCATTGATGCTTCGAGCGGCGAGGTGACGGTGGCCAACGGCGGCCTGATCGATTATGAGTCGGCCAGCGGGCACAGCTATAACATCACGGTTCAGGCCAGCGACGGCGTGACGACGTCGAGCAAGATTTTCACCATCGCCGTGACGAATCTCGCTCCGACGACACCCGCTGACGGCGATGCGACAGGTAACAGCGTGGTCGAAGGCGCGACTAACGGCACAGCGGTCGGCATCACCGCCTCATCCAGCGATCCGGCCGGCGGCGACGTGACTTATAGTCTGTCGGACAACGCCGGCGGCCGCTTCGCCATTAACGCTTCGAGCGGCGTGGTGACGGCGGCCAATGGCGGCTTGATCGACTACGAGTCGGCCAGCGGCCACAGCTACGATATCACGGTCCAGGCGAGCGACGGCGTGACGACGTCGAGCAAGACCTTTACGATCGCCGTGACAAATCTCGCCCCGACGGCGCCCACTGACGGCGATGAGACAGGTAACAGCGTCGTCGACGGCGCGACTAACGGCACAGCCGTCGGCATTACCGCCTCATCCAGCGATCCGGCGGGCGGCGCCGTGACCTATAGCCTGTCGGACAACGCCGGCGGTCGTTTCGCTATCGACGCTTCGACGGGCGTGGTGACGGTGGCGAACGGCATTCTGATCGATTACGAGACGGCCAGCGACCATAGCTACAACATCACGGTCCAGGCCAGCGATGGCGAACTGACTTCGACGCGCTCATTCACGATCGTTGTGACGCCGGCCGACGCGAGCATCAGCGGCGAGGGGGCGTCGATCGTCGGTCACGAACTCGTGCGGCTTGCCGACGTGCTGGTGGCGACGTTCCATCTCTCTGGCGGCTCCCCGCCCCCAGGCGACTTCACCGCAACGATCGACTGGGGCGACGGGCAAGTCTCCAACGGCACGGTGTCGGCGACAGGCGGCGCCTATCGAGTGACCGGTTCGCACACGTACGCCGGCAGCGGAACGTTCGCGGTCAACACGACGATCGTTGACGGCGATCTTTCCGCGAGCGCCAACGGCAGCGCAGTGATATCCGCCCGCACGCCGCACGAGCGGTATGTCGCGGCCGTCTACCTGGACGTGCTGGGCCGCAGCGTGGACCCGGAGGGGCTGGCCTATTGGGCCGGCCGGCTCGATGCCGGACTGGCGATCAGCAGCGTCGCCGAGTCGATCGTGCATAGCGACGAGTACTATGCCAATTTCGTCATCAAGCCGGCGTTCCTGAAACTGCTCGAGCGCGCCGCCGATGCAGACGGCGTCTCCTACTGGACGACGCAGATGCGAGGCGGGCTGACCGACCAGCAACTCGAAGCCAAGTTGGTTTCTTCCGACGAGTTTTACCGGAACGCGGGCGGGACCGACGTCGCCTGGATCGATGCAGTCTACTCGCTGCTGTTGGGGCGCGCGGCCGACGCGGCGGGCGAAACCTATTGGAGCGGCCAATTGGCCGCAGGACAATCTCGCTCGCAGGTCGCCGAGCGCATTGCCGGCAGCCAGGAGAACAACACCCAGCTCATCAACGACGATTACTTTCATTACCTGGGCCGCGCAGCCGATCCGGACGGTCTTGCCTACTGGCTTGAGCAGTTCGCCGCCGGCAAGACCAACGAAGACGTGATCGCCGGATTCACGGGGTCCGATGAGTATTACCGAGAGCATACGGCTTGAGCGTGCAGGCGACCGTCGGCTGTGCTTATCGGTCCGCCGCGGCCAGCAATGCATCGCCAGAGTCGAATGCAGTGATTGAGGCCGCGAAGGGCGAGGCTTCGAGTGCGCCAGGCACGCCGGGCCCGATCCCGATGGCGATGCGTCCTTCAGCGAAGTGCGCATGGGCGCGGAGCGACGTGCGGCCGTGCGGCACGATGATGGTTAAGGCGCGGCAACCGACCAGTGCCAGTAATTCGCGATCGCCAATCTTCGACATGCTCAGGTCGATGATCTGCAGCGACCGCAAGGGAACCAAAGTCGCAAGATCTGCCGCACTGGGCGACGTGCCGGACATACAGACTCTGAAGATCCGGTCGTAGCCGGGCCCTGATTGGCTTTCTGCGTGTCCGCCGACGCGATGCAGCATTTGCCAGGCGGCCCGTTCGTGCATTGCGTCGGAGCAAACGCAAAACATGCCGACCAGTAAGACGGCGCCGCCGTGAACGAGCCAGCAGCGGAACTTGCCGGAGGGTCGGGGTTGCATGGTCCAGTTCCTCGTGTGAGTGCGGTTGTCGTAGGTATAAGTCGCGCGGAGGCGCTAAAACACGCAAGAAAACGTGAGTTTTGCGCCAGTTTTTCGTGAAACGACGGTGCTAGCGATTGCGAGCTGCGGCGAAATGTTGCTGGTGCGGCAAGCGCGTGGAGACGAAGAAGGCTTTTAGATTGCGCCGCCAGTCCGGTGCAGCCCGAAGCCAAGCCCCGTCTTCTCGCACACAGGCAGCAGCTATGCATCCCGTTGTTCCCCACTCCGCTTCTATCTTGCTGATCGATGACGAACCCGACATGCTCGACGAAGTTGCCGCGGCGCTTTCCCAGACGGGCTACGTCTGTCGCTGCTGCCAGGAACCGCGGGCGGCCGTGATGATGGCCTCGCAGCTCAAGCCGGACCTGATCGTCTCCGACATCAACCTGGGAGAAGCCAGCGGCCTGGAATTGTGCGAGCGGATCAAGAACGTCGAGGGATTAGCCAACGTGCCGGTGATCTTTCTCTCCGGCGCGCAGATACCTGATGTCGTCAAGCGATCTCGCGCGGCCGGCGGCGTTTACTACCTGCGAAAGCCGTTCGATCCCGAGGTGTTGACCGAGTTGGTCGATAAGGCGCTTTGGATGCCGCACCTGGTCACGCAGTACGTCAAACCACAGCCGATCGCCTGAGCAATCGAGTCCGGCGGTTCCTGCGAAAGTCAGGGCCGCGCTGGCGATTGGTCGCGAAAGTTTGACACAAATTGCGCCGTCGCCGCATAATGACCGGGTCGTTTTCTTGATGCTGGCGAAAGGAGGCTGTCGTGGAAGTGCAAACGCCTGACCAACTCGTCAAGAAGAAATGTCTGCCTTGCGAAGGAGGCGTCGCCGCCTATTCGCTCGAGCAAGCTCAAGAACAATTGACCCGGCTGGATGGCTGGCGATTGACCCACGAAGGCAAGCGGATCCGCAAGGATTGGACCGCGAAGAACTTCATGGCGGGCATCGACTTCTTCAACCGCGTGGCGCAGGCGGCGGAAGAAGACAACCACCATCCCGATCTGCACCTGGAAGGCTATCGCAACGTCTATATCGAACTTTGGACCCATGCTATCGGCGGCCTGTCCGAGAACGATTTCATACTGGCGGCGAAGATCGACCGGTTGCCGGTGCAATTGAAATCCTGAGGCGCGCGTTTCGGCACGACACATGTGCCGCTGGTATGCGCCTTGTGCGGCCCAAACCTTGCCCTGCCTGGCCCGCGAGCGACGCTCTAGGCGCTGCCGCCGGCAGGATTTCCCGCCTGGCCGGAAGAGTTCATCTGGCTTTCGCTAAAAGGGTTGCGATCGCACGTTCATCTGCAGCGCGGCGTCGCCCGCCGATGGGGCCGCAGCGGTCGGCATGGAAGCTGCCTAGAGGGAAGTCGCCTTGCGCCGTCGGTGCGCCAGGCCGTCGCACAACCTTCCCTCTTGTTGAGAAAGTTCGCCATGAGCGCCAGCGCGTCCAGCAGCCAGGCAGCAAGCAAACCTCATCCGGACGGCAAGCTGCCGTTGTTTTCGGAAGAGCAATGGCGGGAATTGCTCGCGGAAGATCGCGTCGCCTTGGGCAGCGTGTCGATGCTGTTGATGAGCATTGTCGGAGTCGGCATGCTCGGCGTGATGATCGTGGTTGCGATCATGACATTCCTCTGATGCCTTGCCAGGCTCGCGCCTTGCAACGCTCAACGCCGGCAAAGCGCCGGCAAGCTGAACCCGAGGCCTGCCGCGCGAATCCGCGGTCCTACCACCAGTTTCGGCCCGGGTTCCAGGGCCAGTAGCTGCGCTTGGGGCCGCCGCCGAAGTGCCATTCCATGTTGGCAGTGAGCGACAGGTTGTGCATGACTCCCAGGCCGTCGCCCGCCCCGTAACCGATGTTGTCGCGGACGTCGAAGCGAAGCGCCAGGCGGTTGCCGAAGCGGTACTTGAAACCGCCGCCCCAAGGAAACTGGAACAAGGTCGAGTGAACGACCTGGTTGATCTCGTTGACGAAATGGATGTCGTACAAGCCGGTGCCCAGGATCAGGTACGGTCGAAACCGAGTGTCGCCCCAGGGATACCAGAGCCAAGAGGCGTCCCAAAGAAAGAGCTTCTCGTCGCCCATCTTGAACGGAAGATTGACATAAGTGTTGCCCACTTTGCAGAAGCCGAACGAAGTTTCCGTGCCGAAGTGTTTCGACATGTCCCAGCCAAGCCGGAAGCCAATGTAAAACCCTGCGCCCGCATCGACCCGATTTTTGATCGGGTTAGCGGCCAACAGCGTGCCGGCGAACCCGTCAACGTGAAACGGCCGGAACATCCAACTCTCGCGAGTTAGCGGCGCCTTGAACGCTGGCGGATAAGCCTTGCCGTACGAATTGGCCAGGGGCGCGGGAAAGCCCTGCAAAGCGGGTTCTCCGGACAGCGCCTCGGGCGCTAGCTCGCTTTCATCCAGCGGCGCCGTTCCATGTTGAATCCAGTCCGGCTGCTCGCCCTGCCATTCAGGCCCGGCGGGTCGGGGCAGCAGTTCGGCCCCGCCGCGTGCCGGCGCCATCTGCAGCCCCGAGGCGAACTGCATGGCCGGCGAGTTCTCAATCGGCGACGGCAACGTCGGTTCGCTGATTTCCAGTTCCGAGGCCGGCGCCGGCTGCCGCAGCGGGTTGGCGTCGTCTCCAGCCGGCGGCGATTGCTGCGCGTGTGCGGCGCGCGGCGCCATCGCCAGCGCAATCGCCGTCAACCACATCGCCCAAGACCGCCGTGTCGCCATGCGCTGCCTTACGGCATCGTCCGCCGCGTCAGGTTTTCCAACAGAAGTGCGTGAGTTTCCACCGCGACGGCCAGGCTTTTCCGCAGCACGCGCAGCAACAACCCTCGTGGTAACTCGCTAAGAAGAGGGCGGGGATTATGGCGGGCGGCTGGTTTCGCGTCAATGCGAGTCAGAGTCATCGAGCGTGCTAGCAGAGCGCACCTCGCGGTTTGTGTGGTCAGTTGTACACGCAATCGGGCTTGCGCCGGTAGGCGCGAGTGCCGGAAGCATGCCTGGGTCGGTCGTCCCAGTAGTTTGCCATTGGCTTGTCGTCACAGAGATATTCTCCGCGGAG
>DASZUP010000790.1:0-3299 GCA_035547635.1 Pirellulales bacterium | reverse complement strand
TCGGTAAGCTGCTCCGCAGCCCGAATATCCGATTGCTCCAGTGGACCGGCCGGGGGGGAATTCGACATCAGCGGATTGTGCGAAGCAGGCATGCGAGCGGGCTCTCCAGGTCCTGGGCCGGCGAGAAGCTTGTGAGCGTCATATTTTCAAGGGGTTATTGTAGCCAACCGGGACGAGGTTACGAAAAAAAACGGCGCATCGCGAAAATAGAGCCCCGGCCGCCGGACGCCGACAGTCGCTCTTCAGACCACCACGGATCAGCCTTCCAAGGCCTGGCGATAGTCTTCCGGCCAATTCAGGTTCCGCAGCGATTCGAGCTGGGGATCGACGTCGATTAGTTCCTCGACCGCGATTTCCCGGACTCGCACCCGCTCGAACAGGAACGCCGGACGTAGCATGTCCGCCGCCAGCAGTTCGTCAAGCGCCGGGCGGACCGTCATCCGGTAAGCTGCTGCCAACGGCTGCAGAAAACCGCCGGCGCGGGGAACTGCGACGTCGTTTTCCTCAAGGAGCTGCAGAACGCGGCGCACAAACTCCGGTCTCAGAAACGGGGCGTCGCACCCGGTCGCAAAGGCCGCCTCGCAACGACCGGACAGCGCGGCCAGGCCGCCTGCCAGGCCCTCGAGCGGTCCGCGAAACTCGCGCCGATCTCGAACGACCGTGACTTCCGGCGGCAAAGTCGGCAGTTCTTGCCCTCGTGCTGCAACCACGACAACCGTCTCGACCGCCAGGCTCAACCGCCGCACGACTCGCTCCAGCAGCGTTTCTCCGTCGAAAGGAAGCGTCGCCTTGGGCGTCCCCATCCGGCTGCTCCTCCCTCCGCACAGCACGATGCCGCCCAAGCTCGCGGCGTTTGTCATGGCTCGTTTCCTGGCCGCCTAAAAATTTTCAACGCCAGCGGTTATACTTCGCTCCCTTTAGGATCGCCGATTCCTGCTTCCGGGTAAACATGCCGCTGAAACTCCAATATCAAGCCGAGACGAATGTCCCCATCGAGGTCGAAGGGCTTCTGCCGACGACCGTCCGCGGCAAGTCTCTCGCAGAAATCGAAAAGCTGCCCGTGTTCCACGGCAAGGGGCAAGAGCCGCTGGCCGAGTTATTCAAGGTGTCCGGCGACCCGGGCGATGGCCGGCTGGAGTTCGAAGGGGACCTGTCCGGAGTTCACTGGATCGGCGCCAGGCTGAGCGAAGGCTCGATTCACGTGGCGGGCTCGGCCGGGCGCCATCTCGGTTCCGAGATGAGCGGCGGCGAAATTCACGTCGAAGGCAACGCCGGCGATTGGGCGGGCGCCGAAATGCACGGCGGACTGATCCAGGTGCGCGGCCGCGCCGGACATCTTGTCGGCGCAGCCTATCGCGGCAGCCCGCGAGGCATGACGCGCGGCGCCATCATGATCGGCGGCGATGCCGGCGACGAAGTCGGCCGGTCGATGCGCCGCGGCCTGATCGCAGTCGGCGGTTCGAGCGGCGACTACCCGGCCGTGAACATGATCGCCGGCAGCGTGTTCGTCTTCGGCCGTTGCGGCGCGCGTCCGGCCGCGGGCATGCACCGCGGCACGTTGGCCCTGTTCGGCGAGCATCCGCCTCGCTTGCTGCCGACGTTCAAGCTGGCGGGTCCATGCCAGCCGCAGTTCCTGCGGATTTTTCTGCTTGCGCTGCGCAAGCGCGGATTTGCCGTTGCGGAGCCGCTGCTCGACGCCAGTTACCTCTTATATCACGGCGACCTGGTCGAAGTCGGACGAGGGGAAATCCTCGTTCGCGCCGCTTGACGCAGCGATTCACAGGCGCGGAGGTCGTTCCAGGCCCTCCGGAACGCGAACAGACTGTGATTCCCTAACGCCGACCGGGGATCTCCCTGCCGCGTTCGCGGCGCTTTTGCGCCCGTCGTCCGTCACGGCGTCTGACGGGGCCTGACATGGCCGCCGAAAAGGCCGCATACGTCCTACCATCGCGCGCTCGGGCGTCTTTCCCAATCGATCGCCGCGGGACTGTTCTCTGAGCGGCGGCTCCAGGTATGTGGTTTGCGTTCGGCTCGTCTGTTGATCGGGAAGCTCAGCGTCCGGCCTGGCAACCGGCCCCGCGCCGCGAGCAAACTGGCGTCGATTGCGGTGCTCGGCAAGCCAACTTGGCAAACCCGGCAGCGCGAGTTTTACGCCCCGGCGGCAGGGTCAGGCGGACGCTCGAAGCGGCGGCGCAAGGAGACGCGCTACGGGCCGTGGCAGTGCGTGTTGGCGTTCACAACTTTTTTATTCGAAAGGAACGTTCGAATGGGCAAGTCCATGTTTACGATCGCTGCGGGAATCGCGTTGTTGGCGGGCTGCTTCGTCCTCGAGTCGGCCTTTGGCCGTAAAGCAGACGCCGATGAAGAGCAGGGCGGAGACCGTCAAGCCAGCGGCGAGCGGCCGTCGTTGGCCGATTGGCAGATCGCGCACTGGCTGCTTGTGGATAACCGGGGTGAAATCGCCTTGGCGGAAGTGGCCGAAGAATCTGCATCGAATACAGACGTGAAGAAATTCGCCGAACAGATCCGCGATGAACACCAGGAGTTCCTACAACAGCTCGAGCAAATCGTCGCCCTGGCGCCGCGCCATGCGCGGCCGGCGTCAGCTGCGCGCGCCAACGGCAACGCGGGAGAGGAAGGCCTGGACATTGTGGCCGTCAAGCAACAAATCGGCGAGCAGTGCCGCAAGTCGGCGCTCAACGAACTGGAGAAAATGAAAGGCCCGGCGTTCGATCGCTGCTACGTGGGCCTTCAGATCGGCATGCACATGCACATTCTCGACTCGCTGAAAGTCTTGAGCCGCTACGCGTCGCCGGAGTTGGATCGGCTGATCGACGAATCCGAGGACTCGGCGCAGTCGCACCTGGAACAGGCTAAGCGGTTGATGGCCGCGCTGGAAAAGGAGCGCCAAGGCGGCCCCCGTTCCGCTCGACGCCCGTCGCGAGACAATCGCGAATTTGGCTTTCCCGACAGCGGCAGGAATTTCCAGTCGTTCGGAAGCCGGAGTTCGCAACGCGACTAATGGCCTGGCTGGTGCGGTCGAGGACGTTTTGACCACGGCTCACCCGCAAGTTGCATGCAGTTGCCTTCGCCGCCCCTCGACACGCGCCCGCGCGTCGGGGGGCGGCCTCATAGCGGCAGCAGGGACGGCACGCTTGTTGCAATAGGGTCAGACAGAGGAACAGTAGTACGGCAAATCAGCGTCGTGGAACGTCGGGCTCCACGCGGCGCCGTTTTGCTCGCGATCCAGCGGTGGCAGTCCGCGGTCGCAGTGGTCTCAAGACTTGCAGCATGCACTC
>DASZUP010000789.1:0-1882 GCA_035547635.1 Pirellulales bacterium | reverse complement strand
TTTGCCGCACGACGTTGCTCAGGAAGAGAGCCGGAAGCCGGGCCCGCTCTCGATCTTTTCCTATCTTTTTGCCCTTCGTCTTTTTGCCAGCTCCTTCAGGCAAAAAGATGGGGACTTAATATTGAGGATCCCGTTGTAGCGGAAGCGCGTGAGAGTTCCGAGGGCTCGTGCATAGCTCCCAAATTGCCTGCACTGCCGGGCGGCGAAGGGCGGGTTCCGGAATCTTCACAGATTCCGCTACGGGGGCCACACCTCGCTGGCTTTCCTGGCTTGCCGAAACGGCCCGCTTGCCGCGGCTTGAAGAGACCGCGCATGAAAAAGCCCGACGAGAGTCTGTCAGAAGTCGACGCTCGCCGGGCTCACGCCGCGGGTAGTTTCTGACGCTTCGGTGCGGCGTCCCTGTCAAAGCGCCGGCGGTGAAGCAGCCGTCCTAAACGCCCTGACAAAAGGAACTATAGCTTACGTTTTTGAAGCGTGCGGCGGGGGAGCGAAAATAACGCATCCCATCATTCCGCGGCGACCAGCGAGGCCAGCACCTTGCGAGTGCCGGTGAAGGTCCGCCGGCCGTGCATGGCGACGTAGTTGTCGACCAGGGCTACGTCGCCTGGCTGCCAGGCCAGGTCAAACGTCAATTCATCCGCCAGCGAGACAGCCTGGCCGACCGCGTCGCGATCAAGCGGCGCGCCGTCGCCGAACGTGACCGACTTCGAGGGATCGTTGCGACTGTCCTTCCAGCCGCAGTAGGCGGCGATCAACTGGTTGAAGAACGCCTTGCGGCCGGGCGAAATCTCGCGGGCCGCAGACAGCACCGGCGTCGTGGCGCGCAGACAGCCGTCCGCTTGCCACTCCCAACTGTATCCCAAGCCCTGCAGGCGCTGCTCGGCCCCGTCGCGAGTCGTGGTCCGCAGCGTGCTTTGCCAACTGCGGCCCATGCCCGAGGTCGGATCGTTTTCGGACGGCATCACGTTCGTATAGCGCAGTCCCTTCTCCACGCAATTGCGGGCGAACTCCGGACACTTGACGGCCAGCCGTTCCCAGAGCACGTCAGAGCGGCACAAGGGCGTGGCGCCGCCGGTGGCTGCCGCGTGCTCGCAGAAGAAGAACAGCTTGCTCGGGTAGATCGGCGTCTGCGCCATCTCGTGGTGCAGAAAGATCGTCACGTCGGGCGGCGCCTCGTTGGCCGTAAACACGCGCGGCGTGCGATTGATCCGCACGGCGTTCGAGAGCGAATCGTCGTAGGCGAAATTCGGCAGCCCGAACGCTGAAACAAAGCGATCGAAATCCTCCGCCGTCCGGAGCGGAAAGCCGCGGAACAGAACGGCGCCGTGCCGGCTGGCCTGTTCGCACAATTCGGCAGCGTGCGACTGAACCCAGCCGGCGATCTCGTCGAGACCCGCCTGCGGCGATTCGCACTGCAGCACCAACGGAAACGCGCCGTCGGCGTACGTTTGCTGGCCGGCGACGGAAACGGGCGAAACCTCAACCATGCTCGAAACCACGAGGAGACTCCTGAGCAACTTACTCGTAGATGGGAAAGAAGGTATGGAAGGCCGCTTCGCAGAACTGGCCCGGATCGTTGAACCGGCGGCCGCGGTCGAGCGCGCTGATGGCGCCCATCTCGTCGGCGGAAAGTTCGAAATCGAACAAGGCCAGGTTCTCGGTCAGCCGCGCGGGATTCGACGTTTTGGGAACGATCGCCGTGCCGCGCTGCACGCCCCAGCGCAGCAAAACCTGCGCGGGCGTTTTATCGTGCCGCTGCGCCGCCTCGCGCACTGCAGCCTGGTCGAGCGCCGATTCGTCGGCGCCCGCCATGCCCAGCGGCACGTACGATGGAGCGCCCAGGGGCGAAAAGCCCGTGACGGCAATCCCTTCTTCGCGGCAG
>DASZUP010000788.1:0-28323 GCA_035547635.1 Pirellulales bacterium | reverse complement strand
CGAGCCTTTCTGGTCGAGCGGCTGGCCGACGCGGTGGTACAGGCCTGGAAAGCCCGCGCGCCAGGCAAAGCGGGCTGGGGGCTGGGGCACGCCGTCGTCGCTCAGAACCGGCTGGCCGTCTATGCCGACGGCCGCTCGCAGATGTACGGCAAGAGCGACCGGGCGGATTTCACGCGCTTCGAAGGCTATGAAGATCACGGCGTAGAGGTGCTCTGCTTTTGGGATCTGGAAGGCAAGCTGATTGCCACGGCCGTCAACCTGGCCTGTCCAGCGCAGGAGGTGGAAGGCCGCAGCACGGTCAACGCCGACTTCTGGCACGTGGTGCGAGAGGCTTTGCGCGAGCGTCACGGCAAGGATTTGGCCGTGCTCGGTTGGACGGGTGCGGCGGGCGACCAGTCGCCTCACCTGATGATTCGCAAGGCGGCCGAAGAGCGGATGCGGCGCTTGCGCAATCTCGATCGGCTGCAGGAGATTTCTCGCCGCATCGTGGCCGCCTGGGAAGAAGCGTATGAAGGCGCCCGGCAAGAGCAGCACGCCGAGGCGGTGCTGATGCACAAGGTCGAAACGCTCGACTTGCCCGTGCGCATGGTCACGCAGGAAGAAGCCTTGGCGGCTAAGCAAAAGGCCGCCGAGTTGGCCAATGATCCTGTAGCCCGGCGAATGATGCTCTGGCAGCAAGAAGTGGTCGAGCGGTTCGAGCGCCAGAAGCCCGACGATGTGTATCAAGTCGAGGTGCATGCCATTCGCCTCGGCGACGTTGCGATTGCCACCAACCCGTTTGAACTCTATACCGACTACGGCATCCAGATGAAGGCCCGCAGCCGCGCCTTGCAGACCTTTGTCATCCAGCTTGCCGGTCCCGGCACGTATCTTCCCGCCGACCGTTCGCTGGCCGGCGGCGCCTACGGCGCCATTGTCCAGAGCAACACCGTCGGCCCGGCCGGCGGCCGGATGCTCGCCGAGCGGACGGTCGAGGCGATTAATTCGCTGTGGCCCGACCAGGAGAAGTAACCAGCGGCTTTTCCCTCGCTCCTTCCGCCTCGACGATCGGCCAACTGGCCCGCAATTCGTCCTCATAAGGGCCGATGCGGTCGACCGGGATCGGCTTGAAGCCGAGACCAAACGCGGGCGAAGTTTCCTTCAGGCGGAAGTCGTCGCGGTCGAAGTCGACGAATTGCGGATCGGCGACGACGGAGTGCTTGTCATTGCCGAGCCGCTGCCACGACTGCCAACCGTCGAGCGACTCTACTTCCTGAAGTTCCACGTCGTCGACGAACAGCGAGCCGCTCTTGTCAGGGAAGTCGACCCGCACGCGGAAGGTTTTCATTTGCGGGTGATAGCCTTTCCCGCCGGGCGACGGCAGGCGAAAGGTGAATTCGGCCGGCGTCCAGTCCAGGCCGGGGCTCACGTTCTGCGGAGAGCTGGCCCAAAAGTAGGCCTTGGCCACGTAGCTTTGCAGCATCAGCTTGGCGGTCGCATCGGGCTGCGTGGCGCGCAGCTTGGCGCTGAGGCGATAAGCGGCGCCCAACTTCAGCTCCAACTCGCGGCTGACGACAATCGGATAATTGTCTCGCGGCTTGTCCGCGTTGAAGGCGGCGTCGATCTGCAACGCACGTTTTCCCGATGCGGGTTTTGCGGCCGTGCTTTCTGCCTTGGCGCTCGGCAGTGGATGGATCTGCCATTGCCAGTCCTGCGGCATGGCGTGCAACTTGCCTCGCTCGAAGCCGGGATTCGGCGCCAGGTTCTTCGAGAGCGCGCGGCCGTACAGGTTCACGCCCGTCTCCATCGGCTGGCCGAAGTGAAAGTAAACATTGTGATCGATCGGGTTGTGTTCGAACGACACGTTTCGCATCGCCAGCAGTTTGGCCGCCGGGTTGCGCCAGGCCACGATGTTCCGCTCAAAGATGTTGCCCGCCATCACCGTGCCGTCGGGCAGGGCGGCCTTGGCGGGCGGCAGTTCCATGTGACGCAGCTTGCTCCAGGCCGGCTGGCCGACGGTCAAGGCGTAGCCTTTCTCCATCGTGTCGAAGTGCGAGCTCCAGCGCGTATCGCCGAACCGCCAGCCGCTGTATTCGAATTGCTGCAGGCCGTTCTCGATGAAGACGTTGTTTTCGATCACGTTGTCGCGGCCGTTGTGCAGGTGCAGCCCGGCGCGCGAACACCGCGCCACGATGTTGCCGATCACGTCGACGCCGCCCGCGTTGTCGTCCAGGTACACGCCCCAGGCGAAGTGCGGCGAGACCCAATGGCCTTGATGGTCCTTGCCGTAGCCGAGGATGTCGTGAAAGTAATTGTGGCGGATGACCGTGCCGCGCGAAGAGATCCAGTCGCGGCCGCCGGTGTAGACCGCGCCGGTGTCTTCCGTTTCCAGGTTCACGTGGCGGATGTGGTTGTACTCAATGACCAGGTTGTTGCCGCTGAACATGATGCCCATCCGCGGGCCGTCGTGAATCAAGTTGTGCGAGGCCCGGTTGCCGACGCCTCGGAGGCTGATGCCCACGCCTTGCTTGTAGATCACGCCCGTGTGATGGATGTAGTTGTTGTCTGCGTAGTTGTCCGCCGGCGTCAACGTCTTGCGATCGCCGCCGTCGATGCCGATGCCGTTGGCGCCGATGCCGTAGAGATCACAGCCCGCCACGCCGTTATGTGTTCCGCCGTTGATGGCGACGCCCGAGCCGTGATAGCCGCCGACGTTGCGAATGGTGCAGCCGGCGATCAGGCAGTGCTCGCAGCCGTTGACCAGCGCGCCGGCGCCAGAGGCGCATTCGATCGTGAAGCCGCGGAAGGTTACGTGCGCCGCCTTGTCAAGCTGCAGCACGGCGCCGGTCGTCGGGGCGTAAACTGGTTTGCCCGCCAGCGGCGTAGGCGGCCAGAAGTATAATTTGCCGCCCTGGGAGTCCAAGTACCACTCGCCCGGAGCGTCGAGCTCTTCCAAGGCATTCTGGAAATAGTAGCGGTCGCCCGGTCGGATGGGATAAGAGCAATCGGCCGCCAGCGTGATCTGCCGCGAGCTGCGGTCGAACGAGGCGATGCGGACGACGTTGTTCCACCAGTTGTAGCGAGGGAAAACGAAGACCTCGACCTCTTCCGGCCGCTGCCAGGCGCGTAGATCGCCCGGGCGGACTTGAAACGATCGTTTGCTCTCGCCGGGCACGTCCTGATACATCGGTATCGGTTTGCCGTCGGCATAGGCCCAGCCGCCGCCGTAGGGATTCTCCGGATCGAAATTCGGGTAGCGGGCCAGATGCTGCCGCTTGCCGTCGAAGACGAGCATCTCGAACCTGGCGTTTTTGAAGCCCTGCTTCGACACGTCCGCCTGGACGATATTCCCTTTCCACGGCTGCCAGGCCGAGATCCTTCGCCCGCCAATCAGCACCGGGCGTTCATGCTGGTACGCGCGGTAGACGACCGGCGCCTTTTCTGTGCCCGAGTCGGCGGCGGAGAACTTGAGCGTGTCGGGGACCAGGTATTCGCCGCCGCGGACGAAGACTTCGACGCCTTGAGCCGCCGCGGCTTTTCGCTTGCGAACTTCATCGCGGGCCCGCTCGATTGAAGCGAACGGCCCGTCAGTATTCGCCGCGTTCGGCTGGGCCAAGGAGCCCGACCAGGCGTCGTTGCCGTCGGTGGCGACGTACAGGGCCAGGGGTTCGGCGGCGCGAAGCAGGGGAGCGGCGAGCAAGAACGCCGCGACGGTCAGCGGCCCCAGGCGAGCTATGGCTGGACCGTCGGACGATCGCCGCAAACTGCCCCCCAACTTCTTCCGCCGCTCAATTCGGATCGCCTCGCCCGTCATTCTCGCCTCCGCCAGGTCTCGATATTTCGCAAAAAGTGGTCGTATAGATGTAATGTAACACGAGTGCAGGATCAGAACGAACGACGGCGATGGTTACCGCTGCAGTTGATGTCGCTCAAAATGGCGGGTTTTTGTCTTGGACGAGCCTCACGGAGCGCGAAAAAACGCACGTCCGGTTGATTACCGGCCATGACTTTCCGGTAAACTATCCGCTCCGCTTTTTGAGGAACATCCACTGAGGAGACTTGTAGATGACCGACGCAGCCAGCAGCCAGCCTGCCAACTTGAGCGGGCGCGTGGCGATTGTGACCGGCGGCGCCAGTGGGATTGGACGAGCAACGGCCATTCTCTTGGCGCAGCACGGCGCTAAGGTTTTCGTGGGCGATTTTCGCCTGCTGGAAGAGAACAATGAGCGCTTCGCACGGCTCGACATCGAGCAAGCCGCCTGCGACGTGCGGCAGGAGAGCGACGTGCACCGGCTGGTGGACAAGGCCGCGGCGGCGACCGGCGGCATCGACATCCTGGTCAACAACGCCGGCATCGGGATGGTCAAGCAGATCCCTGACGTCTCCGAAGCGGAATGGGACGCCTGCCTCGATACGAATTTCAAATCGGCGTTTCTCTTCGCGCGGCGGGTCATTCCCCTGATGCAGAAGCGCGGCGGCGGTTCGATCGTCAACGTATCGAGCAACGCGGGCTTGCTGCCGCGCGCCCACGATCCGGTTTACTCGACCAGCAAAGGCGCGCTGATCGCTTTCACCAAGAGCCTGGCTTTGAGTCACGCGGCCGATCGAATTCGCGTGAACGCCGTTTGCCCGGGGCCGGTAGGCGAGACCGGCATGATGAACGCAGACATGGCCCGGGCCGCCGACCCGCAGGCGCTCGCCAAACAGCTCATTGACGCCAGCCCTCTGGCCCGCGCCTTTGGCCGCATGATCTCGCCCGAAGAGGTCGCGCAAGCGGTGCTCTATCTGGTCAGCGATTTCGCCGCGATGGTCACCGGAACCAGCATCGCTATCGACGGCGGCAAGAGCCTGGGCGTGCCCCCGCTGATGGGGGCGAAAAACCTTAGCAAGTCTTAGCGCAATTGAGCAGTCAGACATCCGCAACCTGTGAAAACTGTCGTGCCCCGACCGAGCTTGTTTCGGTCGAGCAATGATTGATTTGCTGGCAGACGCGCCCGCAAAAACGCATAAGGACATGTGATGCGCACGATCATCTAGCTGACCAATCGGGCTTCCCGCCGAGGCAAGCTCGGCGGAGAGCGGCCGATGCGAAGATGGCCAACCCGTCGATCTTTCCCTCGCCAACGTGGCCATCTTTGGCGTCGCTCGCCAGCATGTTCGACGCCTGTCACCTGCCTCTCAGTCGCCATGTCCACGCGCAATCCTGCTGCGCGATACATCCTTTCAACCTAGTCGGCGACTGGCTTGGCGGCAGAACCCTTGTCCAGCGGAAAACCGCCGGCTTGCTCGCCTCAGACCGATGCAAGGCATCCGCCGTTTCGCCTGCCGCCATTGCGTCGCTAGCGCAAATCGAATCGCCGCCCCTCGGGCCTTGGAGCTTTCACTCCTCCCCCAGCGTTTCCCGCAGTTTTTGCAGCGAGCGGGTCAGCAAGACTCGCACGGCGCCGTCGGATTTGCCAAGCTGGGCGCCGATTTCTTTGGAAGAGCGGCCTTCGAGATAGCGCAGACGCAAGGCGTCGCGCTGTTCGGCGGATAACGCTTCCATGGCGCTGAGCAAACGCTGCTGGCGCTGGTCGCGGGAAAAGGCCTGGCTGGCGGAAGTCATGCTCGCAATCAGCAGGTCGATCAGGCCGCCGCGCTCTTCGCCCGGCCGCGGAGCATCGAGGGCCCGCTCGCGCGCGGCGTTGCGCTTCTGACTGCCGAAGAAGCGACGATGGGCGTCGATGATCCGCCGTTCGGCGATCTGGCAAAGCCAACTAAACGGATCGCGGCCCGCCAGCGGAGCTTCCGGCAGCGAACGCACCGCCTCGGCGCTGGTTTCCTGGAAGATGTCGTCCGGTTCGATCTTGCTGCGCAGCGCGGCGCCGAGCCGGTGTTCGATAAAGCTCAGCAGCGCCAATCGCCGGGCGACAAGAAACTCAGCCAGCGCCTCGGCGTCGCCGTTGGCGACGCGCTCAACAAGATCGTCGGTCGGATTCGACATACAGCACGTGACCCGTAAATAAACCCCGCCGGCATGTTACTCGATCGCGTCGCGTTTGATCTACTTGGGCGGACGAACCTCAAACTGGGAAAATCTGGCAGAGACATAGGTCTGCAGGCCTTGCTCGGTGTTGCGCATGATGATCGCCGCGGCCCCGGGCGTTTGCTCGATGAGCTTCAGGCCCTCTTCCGGGCCTAATACGCTCACCGTCGTAGCCAGGCTGTCGGCCGTCATGGCGTCAGGGGCAATGACCGTAACGCTGCTCTGATCGGTCAGACCGACGCCGGTGCGCGGGTCGACGATGTGTGAATAACGCTTGCCGCGGATGACGACGTGCTGAAAGGCGTCTCCGGAAGTCGTGAGCGAAGCGCGGCGGAGCGAGAGGTAACGGCTGGGCGGGCCGTCGGGCGCGGTGACCGGAGCAATGCCGACGCGCCAACCGTCGCGACCGGGAGGCGGCTCGCCGACCAGCACGTCTCCGCTGATGTCGATCAAGGCAACCGTCACGCCCTGCTCGGCCAAGGCGCTGAGGGCCTGGTCGGCCGCATAGCCGGCCGCGATGCCCCCCAGATCGAGCCGCATGTCGGCGACGAGCAACTCGGCGGTCTGGCGCTCTTCATTGAGCTTGAGCCGCCGCGAGCCGACGGCGGCTCGTGCTTCGGCCAACCGCTCAGCGGAAGGGAACTCGCCCGAGCGCCGGGCTCGCCGCCAGAGCCGCACGTAGGGGCCGACGGTCACGTCGAAGGCGCCGCCGGTTTTTTCGGCCAGTCGTTGGCTCCGCAGCAATACGGTCCACAAATCGTCGCTCACCCGAATCGGCTTGCCTTGCCCTGCCGTGCGGTTCAAATTCGACAGTTCGCTGTCGGATTTGTAATCGCTCATTGTCTGGTCAATTTGGGCGATCCGCCGGTAGGCTGCTTCGGCCGCCCGATTTGCGGACGACTGGTCGGCGGCATACAATACCAGCTTAATCGGAACCCCCATGTGGGCCTGCTGGAACTCGAAGCGAGCAAGCTCATGATCGGCAGCCCGGAGCCGCGGCGAATGTCCGGCGAGCGCCGCAACTGCCGTAGCGGCCAGTAATATCGTCCGTAGGGACGGGGCGTGAGCTAAGTTTTTCATCTGGGGACCAACCGCTTCGCTGCCACGAACCGTAAGACAGAGGCTGAAACTGCATGTACCGTCTGTATAGCCTATTTCGCCGCACTGGCGCCTGGCAATCTATGAACAAAAAACTGCGGCTCGCATGCGCGGCCGCTTGCGCGATGGCCGCCGGCTCCTTACCGGCCTTCGGCGGTGAAGCCGCGTCGCGACCGGTGCTGGAAGTTCCCGGCGCCGAGGCCAAGACCGAAGCGGAAATGAAGCCCTATACGGATCGGATCACCGATTCGAAAGTGACGTTCGACATGCTGCCGATTCGCGGCGGAACGTTCCGCATGGGCAGCCCTGAAGACGAACCGAAGCGCAAGCCCGACGAGGGCCCGGTGCACGAAGTGAAGATCTCGCCGTTCTGGATGGGCAAGTGCGAAGTCACCTGGAACGAATACGAAATCTTCATGTTCAAGCTCGACGTTGCGCGTCGCAAGGCGCTCGGCGGCGAGGCGACCGCGCTGGACAAGTTTTCCGACGTCGTGGCCCGGCCGACCAAGCCCTACACCGACATGACGTTCGGCATGGGCAAGGAAGGTTTCCCGGCGATCTGCATGACGCAACTGGCCGCCAAGAAATATTGCCGGTGGCTCAGCGCCAAGACGGGCCGCTACTACCGCCTGCCGACGGAAGCCGAGTGGGAGTACGCCTGCCGCGCCGGCACGACCACGGCTTATTCGTTCGGCGACGATCCGGCGAAACTCGACGAGTACGCCTGGTCGTACGACAACAGCGACGACGCTTATCATCCGGTGGGCCAGAAGAAACCCAATCCGTGGGGCTTGTACGACATGCACGGCAACGTTTCCGAGTGGTGCGCGGACCAGTACGTGCCCGACTTCTATCAGCAGTTCGCCGGGAAGACGGCGGTCAACCCGCTGGCCGTGCCGACGACGGTCGAACCGTGCGTGGTTCGCGGAGGCTCCTGGGATGACGATCCCGAAGGACTGCGCAGCGCCGCCCGGCGCGGAAGTCACAAGGACTGGAAGCAGCAAGATCCCCAGATTCCGCAAAGCATCTGGTATTATACAGACGCTTTGTTCGTCGGTTTCCGGGTCGTGCGTCCGCTGGTCGAGCCTTCGGCCGAAGAGAAGGCCAAGTATGAACTGGACCTCGACACGCACGACGTCAACCGTCAATAGTTTCAGTCCGTTTCGCAGTATTCAACGCCGTTTATTAGCAACGCTGTCCTTCAAACGCAGTCCACAGGTGGAGACGAAAAAAATGAGCGACCACGTCCAGCCCCAGCGAATTGTCGTGCCTTCGCGGCGAGACTTTCTCAAGACCTCCGGCCTGGCCGTCGCGGGGACCGGCCTGGCCGCCGGGTTGAGCGTCGCCCGTTCGGCGCACGCCGCCGGCGACGACACCATCAAGATCGGCCTTGTCGGCTGCGGCGGCCGCGGCACCGGCGCCGCCAATCACGCCTTGCACGTGCAAGGCAACGTCAAGCTGGTGGCCATGGGCGACGCGTTTGAAGATCGCCTGAAAGGCAGTCTCGGAAATCTCAAGAAAGACGGCGCGATTGCGCCCAAGATCGACGTGCCGGAAGACCGCCAGTTCGTCGGTTTCGACGCCTATAAGAAAGTGCTCGAAGCCGGCGTGGACCTGGTGATCCTGGCCACGCCGCCGGGCTTCCGCCCGATTCACCTGGCCGCCGCCGTCGAAGCCAACAAGCACGTGTTCATGGAAAAGCCGGTGGCCGTCGACGGTCCGGGCGTGCGAGCCGTGCTGGCCGCCACGGAGGAGGCCAAGAAGAAGAACCTGGCGTTGGGCGTCGGTTTGCAGCGCCATCACCAGAAGAGCTACCTGGAGACGATCAAGCGACTGCAGGACGGCGCGATCGGCGACATTATTTGCACCCGCGTCTATTGGAATAGCGCGGGCGTGTGGGTCCGCCCGCGGCAGGAAGGCCAGACCGACATGGAATACCAGATGCGCAACTGGTACTACTTCAACTGGCTCTGCGGCGATCATATCGTCGAGCAGCACATCCACAACCTTGACGTCAGCAACTGGCTCAAGGGTTCGCATCCGATCAAGGCCGAAGGCATGGGCGGCCGCCAGGTCCGCACCGGCAAGGATTACGGCGAGATCTATGATCATCACGCGGTCGAGTTCGAATACGCCGATGGCTCGCGGATGTTCAGCTACTGCCGCCACATTCCCGGCTGCTGGGACAGCGTCAGCGAGCACGCGCACGGCAGCAAGGGAACGTCGAACATCAGCGGCTCGCAGATCGAGAGCGCGACCGGCGACAAGTGGCGCTACCGCGGCGACAATCCCAACCCGTACCAGGTGGAGCACGACGACCTGTTCGCCAGCATCCGTTCGGGCAACCCGATCAATGAGGGCGAGTACGGCGCCACCAGCACGATGACGGCCATTCTGGGCCGGCTGTGCACCTATTCCGGGAAGATGATCACCTGGGAGGAAGCCATCAACTCGGACAAGAGCCTGGGTCCGAAGCATTACGCCTTCGATGCTCCGGCGCCGACCCCGCTGGTGGCCGTGCCCGGCCAGACGCAGGTCATCTGACCAGAGATCTTTCTGCTTACGGCAAACGTCAGCCGAACGGCCCCGGGCGCATGCGTCCGGGGCCGTTCGGCGTTTTGGTCGAAAAAATTCTTCAAACCGGCCTTGACGCGTTTTTGCAGGGCGAGTATTTAACCGCCTCTCTTCTGCCAATCTCAATTTATCACTTGCTAGCGATACGTGACCCGCCAGGGTGAGCGTCTGCTTGTACGTTGCCGCGTGCCAGCCGCGCAAGCTTTCTGGTCGTGCGCGTCGGGCTTCGCGCCCGGCTTGCAGTCGGTCGAAAGTTTGCGCGCGTACACATCGAAAGACTCCTGGGTTGGTCGCTCGCGCCGCCATGGCGCCGGGGACCTTGCGAATCTCGAAAGGAGATCGTGTTGAAGACGACGTCTCGGATACTTACCGCATGGATGGCCGCAGGACTGACCTTGATGGCAGGGTCGGCCCGGGCCGGAACGCCTGCCAGCTCGTACGGCGGGCTGTGGGGCGCCGTAGTCGCCGGCCAGGCCGGCGGCGGCTCGCTCGACGACCAACGTCGTGCTGTCGCCGATTTGCTGTCTCGAGCCAGGCAGGCCATGAAAGAAGGCCGGATGGAGACGGCTGATTCGCTTGTGTCGCGCGCTGAAGCGGCAGGGGTGCGCTACAGCCGCATCCACTTGGGCGATACGCCCGAGAAGGCGCGGCGCGACTTGGACCGGATGATGAAGAGCCAGGGCCGCGACAAGCTGCCCAGCCAGAAATTCCAGCCGGAACCTCCGGGAGGCGGACCCGTCGCCGATGCCGCGCCGGCCGCACCGCAAGGACCGGTCGATCCGTTCAAAGTGCGGCAGAGCGGTTTCGAGCCGACGGCCAAGAACGCCATGCCGCGAGGCAATGCGTCGCAGGTCGATCCTCGTTCCGTGCTGACGCCGCCGAGCGACGCGGAACTGCCCGGAAATTTGCCGACCGGCAATCCTTTCCCCAGCAACTCGCCGTTTGGCAAGCAGACCATGACGGCGCCGCCGAGCAGCGCGGAGAGCGGGCTGGCCGCCGAGCAACTCCCCACGGGAGACCCGGTGCGGATGCAGAGCGACCGCTTGTTGCTCGATTCGCGGCGTTCGTTGGCGGTCGGCGACGTGCGCCGAGCGACCGAACTGCTGGAGCAGGCCAAGAAACTGGGCGTGCGGTATGACTTCCACGAAGATTCTCCGGCCAAGGTGGAAGATGCCGTTCAGCGTTATGCGCGGTTGAACGGTCCCGGCGCACCGGCGAAAGACAGTGAAAAATATCGCCGGCAACAAGCCGAGGCGCTGTTGCAGCAAGCCGAAGGTTTGATGAACTGGGGCGAGTTCGAAGAAGCGATGCGCCTGGTCGGCGACGCCAAGCGTCTGAACGTCAACTATGGCCCGTTTGACGTCAAGCCGGACGCGATGGCGGAGCGCATTGCGGCAGCGCAGCGCGACCGGAATTCGAAGGAACCCTCGCGGCTTGAGCCCCTGCCGCCGGTGGAGCAGGGCGCTTCGCCGCTGGCCGCTCAAGGCGCCGCGGAAACCCGGCCGTTAGATCCCGCCGTCGCCGCGCGCAAACAGCAAGCGCTGCAACTGGTGCAGCAAGCTCGCGACGCGATGAAGGCTGGGGATCTGGAGCAGGCCGCCGGCCTGGCCGCGCAGGCGGAAGACCTGCGCGTGCCCGATACGGCCTTCAAAGAGGGCGAAGACCGTCCCTGGATGGTGCTGTACCAGATTCAGCAGGCCGAGAAGCAGGGCCAGGGCGTGATGCCCGCGGGCGGCGCCGCTCCGATCGGCGTGGCTGCCGGACGCGACGGGGCGTTCCCCGGCTCGCAGGCGATGTACGACAGCAACCGCGACGGCACGCAGAACGTGCCGGCGAGCATGCAGGAGCAGGCCGGTTCGCCCGAGCCTGCCATGGCGCTGTTCCAGCGGGGCGAGGCGGCCTTGCGGAACCGCGATATTCCGGGCGCTTTGAACTGGTTCCGGCAAGCGCACCAGCGCCGCGATGAACTGGATCCGGCCACGCAGCAGCAATTGCAGGACAAGCTGCAGTTGCTCGCCCAGTCGCCGACCATGCGGCGCCCCGGCGGCGATTCAGGATTGATGAATGAGGCCGCCGCCGATCAGCAGTTGAAGTACCGCAAGATTTCGGCGGAACTGTCCCGTCAGGAGCAGGCCGCGCGGAATTTGCAGCAAACGGATCCCCGCCAAGCTCTGGAAATGCTCAGGCAGGCGCGGGCGCTCGTGGAGCAGTCGACTTTGGAAACCACCGCTCGCGACATCCTGCTCCGCCGCGTCGACCGCGACGTGCAGGATCTGGAGCGGTTCATCGAGGCCAATCGCGGCAAAATCGAGCTGAACGAGCGGAACGAAGCCACTCGTGCGGAGATCGATCGCGAGCAGAAGGTCAAGGTCGAGGTGCAGGAAAAAGTCGCCCTGCTTGTCGACGAGTTCAACAAGCTGATGGACGAGCACCGCTACGCCGAGGCCGAAGTGGTGGCCAAGCGGGCCCGCGAAGTGGCGCCGGACGAACCGGTCGTCAAGCAGCTCGGGTTGATGGTCAAAATGGTGATTCGTAACAACAACTACAACGAGGTGGCCGACGCCAAGGAGCAGGGCTTCATCGACGCGTTGCACAACGTTGACATCTCGGCGATTCCTTTCGACGACAACAAGCCTTTCCAATTCGGCGACGTCCGGGAATGGAAGCGTTTGACGGCCAGCCGCAAGGAACTGGAGCGCATGGGCCGCCGGGCCCGTTCCGAAAAGGAAATCGAAATCGAGCAGAAGCTCAAGACGCCCATCTCGCTGCGGTTCCAGGAAATGCCGCTCAGCCAGGTGGTCGATGAACTGAGCAAGCTGGCGCAGATCAACATGCACCTCGACCAGCGCGGGCTGGCGGAAGAGGGCGTGGCCACCGATACGCCGGTGACTATCGAGCTGAGCCAGGAGATCTCGCTCAAGAGCGCGTTGAACCTGATTCTGGAGCCGTTGCGGCTGAGCTACGTGATCAAGGACGAAGTGCTGAAGATCACCAGCGAACACCTGCGCGACGGCGAGATCTTCACCGTGACTTACAACGTCGCCGACCTGGTGACGCCGATTCCGAATTTCTCGCCGAACGGCCGGATGGGTCTGGCCGGCGCGTTGCGAGACGCGGAGAGCGCGGTGCCGATGTACGGCGGCATGGGCGGCGACGCCCCGCTGCAAGTCGTGGCCAGCAACAACGGCGCCTCGAGCAACGCGATGATGAACTCCAGCCTGCTGGCCCAGGTCACTTCGGCCAGCGGGGCTGCGATGTCGGCGGCCAGCATGTCGCAACCCCCGGGCTTCGGTCCTGGCGGGCTGGGCGGCGGCGCCGGGGCGGATTTCTCGAGCCTGATCGAGTTGATCACGACGACGATCGCGCCGACGACATGGGACGAAGTGGGCGGTCCCGGCGCCATTCAGGAATATGCGAACAACCTCAGCCTGGTCATCAGCCAGACGCAGGAAGTTCATGAAGAGATCGCCGACCTGCTGGCCCAATTGCGCCGCTTGCAGGACTTGCAGGTCACGATCGAAGTCCGTTTCATTACGCTCAACGACAACTTCTTCGAAAGAATCGGGGTGAATTTCGACTTCGCCATCCCGACCTACACGCAGAAGCCGTTCCAGTTGTTCGGCCAGAAGTTGAGCGACGCGCCGATCACTCCGACGGACAATACGATCTTTCCGCTCAACGGTCAGCCGCTTGACCTTCAGGCTCGCAACTTTACCAAGCAGCAGAGCGTGACCATCGGTTTGCAGCCCAGTGCGACGGGCGGCGTGACCGCGGCTCCGAACCTGGACATTCCGTTCCAGCAAGGCAGCTTCGGTCTGGCCACGCCGCAGTTCGGCGGCTACCAGGCCGGCGCCGGCGCCCAGTTGGGTTTCGCCATTCTGAGCAATATCGAAACCTACTTCCTGATCGAAGCTTCGCAAGGCGATCGACGCAGCAACGTGCTGCAGGCGCCGAAAGTCACGTTGTTCAACGGTCAGCAGGCGATCGTGATGGATACCACGCAGACTCCGTTCGTGGTCAGCGTGATCCCGGTCGTGGGCGCCTTTGCGGCCGCCCAACAACCGGTGATCGTGGTGCTTAACGAAGGGACGGCTCTGAGCGTGCAGGCCGTCGTCTCCAGCGACCGGCGGTTCGTCCGCTTGACGCTGGTCCCCTTCTTCAGCCAGATCACGGCCGTGAATACGTTCACGTTCGCCGGCACCAGCACGACCACGACGTCGAACGCTTCGACCGGTCCGACCGACAACACCACCGCACGTAACGCCTCGACCACGACTTCCGCCCAAGGCACGACGGTGCAGTTGCCGTCGTTCTCCTTCGTGACGGTCAGTACGACGGTCAGCGTGCCCGACGGCGGTACGGTGCTGCTGGGCGGCGTTAAGCGGTTGAGCGAAGGCCGCAACGAGTTCGGCGTGCCGCTGTTGAGCAAGCTGCCGTATCTCAACCGTCTGTTCCGTAATGTCGGCATCGGTCGCGAAACGCAAAGCCTGATGATGATGGTCACGCCGCGAATCATCATCCAGGAAGAGGAAGAAGAGCTGTTGGGTATTCCGGCCTCGCCGTAATCGAGAGCGTTTCGGCAGGCCGCTAGCGGGAAATTCCCCCCCCTCAGGCCATCGCGACCCGGCAACGGGTTGCGATGGCTTTTTTCTTTAGTTCAACGATGCAGCGGCGATGAGCGAATTGTTGGCAAGGTCCGCGGCCCTGTCGGGCGGCGCCGCCGGCTGTTACATTCGAGAGCTGGGGCGGTTCTTCAAGTTGTCGCCGCTGTTCCGCCGGGAGCGCACCATGAAACCCCATCTCTGGATCGCCTGTGGCGCCGTACTGGCGGCGTTGTCCGTCGTTACCGGCGCTTTCGGGGCGCATGGCCTGAGGCCGGCCTTGGAAAAGAACGCTGAACTGTCCGCCGAACAAGTCGCCAGACGGCTGGAAACGTACGAAACGGCCGCGCGCTACCACATGTACCATGCGATTGCGATCGTCCTGGCCGGGCTGCTGGCCAGCCATTTCGCATCGCGCTGGCTCGATGTCGCCGGCGCGTGTTTCACGCTCGGCATCCTGATCTTTTCCGGACTTTGCTATGCCCTGGCGCTGGGAGGCCCGAAATTTCTGGGCGCGATCGTGCCGATCGGCGGAGTCGCCTTCATTCTCGGCTGGCTGGCGATGGCCGTGGCGGCGGCGAGCAAAGGCTGAGGGCTGAAAAATAGAAGGGGCTGAAGGATGAAGGGGAAACCTTCATCCTTCAGCCCTGAGGCGTTCAGTTCGCCATCTCTTCCAGCTCGCGAGCGAGCCGCTTGCGAGCAACGTGCAGCCGACGCTTGATCGTGCCGACCGGCGAGTCGAAGGCGGTGCTCATCTCGATGAGCGACTGACCGTCGACGTAAAACGCAATCAGCGTTTCCCGGTCGAGCGCCCCCAGCCGATCCAGACCGTCGCGAACTTGCCGCTGACGTTCGTTGGTCAGCGCCTTGGTCAGCGGCGTTTCATGCTCGAGGCACACGGCTTCGAGCGTTTCCCGATCGGTCGGCGTCGCCGGACCGCTGCGCGTGCGCCGATTGATGGCCAACCGGTTAGCGATGGTCCGCAGCCAGCCGCCAAAGCACTCCGGCTCTCGCAACTGGTGGATCTTGCGCAACGCCTGGACGAATACTTCCTGCGTCAGCTCCTGGGCTTCCACGTGGTTGCCCAGCCGACGCAGAGCGGTGGCGTAAACGCTCCGCTCGAAACGCTCGACCAGCTCGCCAAAGGCGTCCCGGTCGCCCGCCTGCGCGGCGCGCACCTGTTCGATCAGAGCCAGCTTTTCATCAGTGAGTTCAACAGACAAGACGCTCATGGTTCTCTCCCGGCCCATTCCGTTCTTGGGCCTTGGCAGCAGGCAAAAAGGCGACAACGGCCGTGGCGAGCGGTCGGGTCGGCTTAGGCGTACAAACACGCGCCAAGCGACCGCGGCCAGGCCGACCGGCTGGTCTTCCGTTTGAGTCAGCGTTGAGTTTTCGCCGAGGCGAAAATCAGCTTCCTATGACGGAAGGCCGCCGCCCCGTGGGGACGGGGCGCCAGCAGCGCGGTCCACAACTGGCCGGCGCCAGCGACATGTAACTCGCTGGTGCGGCCGCAGCGGTCCCGCCGACGGCGGCGCATTTCAACTGACGTTCATGCGTCAGATGTTGCGCCAACGTCTCGCAGGCGTGCCTGAAATAGAAGGACGCGCGCTTGAGTACCATCCCTAGCACATCCTTCACGGCCGCAACGCGACGATCCTGGCGAATACCGAGGACGTTCGAGTTCAAGCGGTTTGAGATGATGCTACGCATGGCAATAATTCCTGCGCTACGCGCGTCTGGAGAGAAAAGAGATCGGGTTGCGTCGGCAACCCGCATAACTACCTATCAAGGGTGTCACGTATGCCCGGCCGCGTCAAGCAGAATCGCCCCTGTCACGGCCAGCCAGAGGGTTCGTGCAACGGGGCGATGAACCCCGGCAGTAGCAGTATGACGCTAGATCGGCTGAATGGTTCGCGCAAAAACGAAAAAAATCGGCCGAACCCGATCTGCCGTTCCCGGCCGTCGACCGCGGAGATTACCTAAACTCCAGGCGGGCAACCGCTTGACGACGATCGCAGGGGGCGCCAGACTGCTTGCCGAGCGTCACGAACCGAGGGGCTGGCACTGCTGCGAGAGCGTTTCCTGCCATGGGCCGACGATTCAAAGAGTTGCTGGCGAACAATGAGCTATGCCGGATTTTTTCCTCCAGCCGGTTGCTAAGCCCCATTACCATCGACCTTTACGCCCTGGCCGGCGGATTTCACGGCTTCTGGCTGGACCAGGAGCACGTGGGGCTCAGCTGGCAGGAGGTTCAGGCCGGCGCCGTGGCGGCGCGAGCCAACGGTTTCGATCAGTTCGTGCGGATGGCCCCGACGAACTACGCCCAGGTCACGCAAAACCTGGAAGCCGGGGCGGGGGGCGTGATGGCCGCCCAGATTCATTCCGCCGCGCAGGCTGAAGAATTCGTGACTTGGGCCAAATTCGCTCCGCGGGGCATGAGAGGCATGAACACCTCCGGCCGCGACGCGGATTTTACGCATCTTACGCAAGCCGCTTTCGCCGAGCGAGCCAACCGCGAGCACCTGGTGCTGATCCAGATCGAAACGACCGGCGCCGTCGAAGATGCAGACGCCATTGCCGCGTTGGACGGCGTGGACGTGCTATTCGTCGGCCCGGCCGACTTGTCACAATCTCTCGGCGTTTTGGGCCAGCTCAGCCACGATCGGGTCTGGGAGGCGATCGATCATGTGGCGGCTGCCTGCCGCCGTCACGGCAAACACTGGGGGACCGTCCCCGCCGACCCGGCATTCGCCGAAAAGGCCTATGACAAGGGTTGCCGCATGCTCTCGGTGAACACGGATTTGCTGGCCATGCGGCGAGGGATCGAGGTCGCCAAAGCGGCGTTTGCCAAGCTATTCTGACCGCCGAGGGGCTGGAATTTCGGCGTTCGGTCTGCTACTTTTTCAAGCTTACAGCAGTGTTTTGACCGAGGTGCGTCTGAGATGAAGCAGGCAATTGCGGGCGTGGCCCCTCCGGCATTGGGGGAAGTCACGATCATGACCGTCTGGCCGTCGCTGGCCGCGACCAAGATGGGCCGGTTTCTGGGGCGGCAGTACGAAAACCAATCTGGCTTTGAAATCCTGGGCATCCCCGTCACCGTGGGACGCATCATTGCTCTGCTGTCGATTCCGATCGTGTTGCCGGGCTTCTTTTTTTCGCTGTTGCCTTGCTTCATTTGGCTGCCGAAGCTCGGCCCCTTTCCAGGGGTTTACGTACCCAACAACGCTTGCCGCCGCTACCGGTTGACCAACCGCCGCGTGATCATTGAGCATGCCACGTCGGGCCAGGTGCAAGCGGCCGTTTCTCTTGAGGACTTCGACGCCATCGACGTCGAAGTGCTGCCCGGCCAGGCATGGTACCCGGCCGGCGAGCTGATCTTCCGGCGCGGCAATGTGGAGACGTTCCGGCTCTCCGGCGTGCCCCGCCCTGAAACCTTCCGGCATACCTGCCTCAAGGCTCAGCGAGCCGATTTTGGGGTCAAGCAGGCCTCGGCCCGGCAACTGGTCGAGGCTTGAACCTGCTAGCTGCGGCCGGTCCAAAGACTTGGCCGTCCGTCACGGCGGATTGCAGTTTGCGCGAGGCTGTTGCTTTGGCTGCTTGAGCAGAAGCGGAACGCCTGCACTGTTTACCGCATCTTCAGCCGCTTTTGGCTGGGGCCTCAACCTCTTTGGCTGGGGCCTGACGACTGCGACTCAATAACCGGTGTCCGGATAGAACGGGATCGGTTGCTGACGCAAGTCTTTCTCTGGAGTCGTCGAATCGACCTTCGGCAAGCGTTGCACGCGTGGAGAGGCCGTTGCGCTTTCGGCGGCCGGCGCGGCCGCGGGCGGGCGGGCGTCGATCCGAGGAGCGTGCGCTTGCGGCGTCACTGGGTAGGCGGGATAGACGGGCGGCACAAACATGCCCTGAGCGGAGTTTGGCGCCGGCTGCGGACGCGGCGCTGGTTCGGCGGGCCGCCCAATTGTGGCGCCGGGTCGGTTCGTCTTAACGCCAGGGCGAAGCGACGGAATCTGGAAGGAGGGGCCCGGTTGGTTGTGCGGCGCGGGTGAAGCCGGCGGCAAGGGCGGCTGGATGGCGCCAGGCGGGGGACCAGGCGGAGCGATGGCTGCGCCCGCAGGCGCGGTCGGTACGGGGGATTCGCTCAGCTCAGGCGGGCGTCCGACGGGAACCAGCGGAGCGCCTTGCTCCAGGTCGGCCGCCGAAAGCAATCCTGCCGCATTTGGGGAGTCTTCCTCTGAACCGAACTGATTGCGGTCGGCGCGCGATTGCAGTGCGATGGACCTGGCTGGAGTCGTAAGCCGGCGCGGTTCCTGTTGCACAGTAGCGTCTTCGGTCTGTGGACGGCCGGTTCCGTCGGGTGCGTCGGTCGGCGGTGCGGGCTCATTCAGAAACGTCAGCAGGGCCCGCCTGTAGTGCAACCAGTTCTGCTCTGCGGAAGAACGGGTCGTGACGCGAAATACGAGCGTCGGGATCTCGCGGTCGAGGCCTGCATAGGCGGCCAGCGAGCCGGCGGCGTCGACCGAGTCGAGCGCCGCGGAACGGACGTGGGCCGACTGAGCGAACTCTTGGGCCAGATCGTCGGCTGGGCCCGCGTAGCGCAGTGACGGCGGGTTCCGTTCGCTGCCCAGCACGAGTATGCGGTGCGGTTTGAGGTCCGCGAGCAGTTCGACCAGGGCTCGCGTCTCCGGTTCGCTCTCCGGCTCGCGGCCGCTGAGCCAGCGATCGCCCGTCGGGGTGCGGCGCCAGTGCCGCGTGGCGAAATTCTGATCGAGCAGCACGCCGCGTGCGTTACCGGCAGAATGGCGGAAACGGCCGTCGGGATTCGGATCGCGTACGATCGTGACGGTCGTATTGGTCAGGCTCCGCGGAAAGTGCGCCAGATGGTTTGCCAGACGCTCGACAATCTCGCCGCCTTCCGACTCATCGCCCGCCAGCGGCGCAACGACCAGCGCCTGCAGTTCGCCGTCGCCGAACTGCGCGTATTCGATGACGCGGTCCTCAATACTGCGAGCCAGCGTATGCCAGACAATTTCAGAGGCCGAGTTCATCGCAGGGCGCGCCGCGACGGATTGCCGCATGGACGGATTATAAGCGGCTTGCGGCGGTCGCGCGGCGGCATACGGAGCCGCGGCGGCAGGTCCAAAGAAATCTGCGGCCGGCGCCGGCGATGCGCCGCCGAAACCGAGCCATAAGCCGGCGCAAGCAGCGCCCGCCCTCGCTATCTTTTGCATTCGCTTTCTCCCCGGCATCCCCCCGGCGCGAAATCGCCCGAAAAACATACCTCATGGCAGAGAAACGTCAAATCGGCTGAAAATTGTCGGCGTTTGCTGGGGCGAAAAGGGAGACTCGCGACGATGGCGGCGCAATGGGATATGATGCAGAGGACGTCTTTGTCGTTATTCCCGGCGCCGTTGGACTGTCCGAGCGCCGTGCCTGTTCCGTTGGCTGTGGTTGGATTGAAAGTCGAAAGCTGTTATGTGTGGCATCGCCGGAGCCGTTTGGACTGACGCGGGAGAGCCGATCGAACGCGAAACGCTCCAGCGGATGACGGACGCACTGGCGCATCGCGGCCCCGACGATCGAGACGAGTACTCAAGCCACCTGGCGGCCCACACTTACCCCGGCGCGTTGGCGGGCGTGGCGCTGGGTTTTCGCAGGCTTTCCATCATCGACCTGGCCACCGGCGCGCAGCCCCTGTCCAACGAAGACGGGACGATCTGGATCGTCTTCAACGGCGAGATCTATAACTTCCTTTCGCTGCGCAAACGCTTGCAAGGCTCTGGCCACCAGTTCCGCACCGCGGGCGACGCGGAAACGATCGTTCATCTGTATGAAGATGAAGGGATCGACTTCCTGCGGCACTTGGAGGGGATGTTCGCGCTGGCTCTGTGGGACGCCAACCATCGCCAGTTGATCCTGGCGCGAGACCGGCTGGGCAAAAAACCGCTGGTCTATCGCCAGGAACCCGAACGGCTGTTGTTCGCCAGCGAACTGAAGAGTTTGCTGCAGGTTCCGGGCGTGCCGCGAGATATCGATCCAGGGGCGGTCGACGAGTATCTGACGTATCAATACGTTCCGCACCCGAACACGATCTTCCGCGGCATCCACAAGCTGCCGCCCGGCCACTACGCCGTCTACCGCGATCGGCGGCTGCAGGTCAGCAGTTACTGGAAGCCGGACTTCTCCCAGGAAATTGAGCGTCCAGCGGCCGAGTACAAGGCCGAGCTGCGCAGCACGCTGACCGCGGCCGTCGAAAAACGATTGCAAAGCGACGTACCGCTCGGCGCCTTTCTGTCGGGCGGCGTCGATTCGTCCATCGTCGTCGGGCTGATGGCCCAATTGATGCGCGAACCGGTGCGGACGTTTTCCATTGGCTTTCCGGTGGCCGAGTACGACGAGACAAGCTACGCGCGCCAGGTCTCCGAGAGGCTGGGTACGATTCACCAGGAGTTCCGCGTCGAACCCGACGGCGTCGAGATTCTGCCGAAGCTGGTCTGGTATTACGACGAGCCGTTCGCCGACAGTTCGGCGATTCCGACCTATTACGTCTCGAAGATGACGCGGCAGCAGGTGACGGTCGCATTGACGGGAGACGGAGGAGACGAGCTGTTTGCCGGCTATCCTCGCTATCGGGCCGTGGAAATTGGCGGTTGGTTCGATCGCCTGCCGCGCGGGCTGATGAAACTGGCGGCCGGCGAGTTCTGGCAGCGGTTGCCCAGCGGCCAACGGCAGAAGTCCTACGTGCGGAAGTTCAAGCGGCTGGTCGGCGCTCTAGGTCGCCCGGCCGAGCGGCGCTACCTGGATTGGATCTCGATCTTTAACGAAGCCCGCCGCGCTGAATTATACGACGAGGAGTTCATCGCCAGGCTGCCGGAGAGCGACCCGTTCGATTTTCTGGCGGCGGCTTTCGCCCGCAGCCGAGGCCGCGATCCCATCACGGCCGCCAGCCTGGCCGATCTGACGACCTACTTGCCGTGTGATTTGATGACGAAGGTGGACATCGCTTCGATGGCCAACAGCCTGGAATGCCGGCAGCCATTTTTGGACCATCACGTGGTGGAACTGGCGGCCGCCATGCCGCGGCGGTTGAAATACCGCTTTGGCAGGGGGAAGCGGATCCTGACCGAGGTCTTTTCTGATCTGCTGCCGCTCTCGGTGCGTCGCCGCCCGAAGATGGGTTTTGGCGTACCTCTGGGGCACTGGTTCCGGCACGAACTGCGAGATTTCGCCCAAGACGTCCTGTTAGACTCGCGCGCCTTGGGACGCGGATTTTTTCGCCCTCAGGCCGTGCGAAACATGGTCGAAGACCACCAGGCAGGTCGATACGACCATAGTTACCGCTTGTGGGCGCTGCTGGTTTTTGAACTGTGGCAACGCGAATGGGTGGACCAGGCCGTCACAGTCGGATAAAGCGCCAAGACAGGAATCGGTTGACGATGAGTTCGAGTCGGCCCTGGCGTCGTGCCGAATGTTGGTGGCGCGGGGAGCGTCTGCCTCTCGAGTCGACGTCGGGCCAAGGGCGTTAAGAGTAACCGTCCGCGCCGCAAAACGAGCTTGTTTGGTCGTTGGCGTTTGGGGTTGTCTGGCGACCACGGCTCGATTTCGGAACGCCGCGCCGCCACCGCGGCACTTTAGCCGCTTGCAATAACTCGGTAGACTAGCGTATCTGGCGGAGCGGCGGCCGATTTACGATTCTCAAGCAAAAGGTGGGAGGAAGTCGTTATGGATAGCGTGTTGGCCGTGGTCTTGGCGGGCGGCAAAGGTTCGCGGTTGGAGCCGCTGACGCGAGATCGGGCCAAACCGGCCGTGCCGTTCGGCGGCGCCTATCGGATCATCGACTTTACCCTCTCGAACTGCCTCAACAGCGGGCTGCGCAAGATCCTGCTGCTCACGCAATACAAGGCGATGAGCCTTGACCGGCATATCAACCTGGGCTGGCGCCGCTTTCTGTGCCGGGAACTCGGCGAGTTTATTGACGTTGTGCCGCCGCAGCAGCGCATCGACGAGCACTGGTACAAGGGCACGGCCGACGCCGTCTACCAGAACATTTATACTCTCGAGAAGGAACAGCCTGAATACGTGGTCATTCTGGCGGGCGACCACATCTACAAGATGGATTACCTGCAGTTGGTTGAAGTGCACAAGGCCACCGGCGCCGACGTGACGGTCGGCGCGCTGCGCGTGCCGGTCGAAGAGGCCGTTCACTTCGGCATCATCCAGGTGGAAAAAGACGGCCGGATCGTCGACTTCCAGGAGAAGCCCCAATCCGGCGCCAAGACGATTCCCGGCGATGACAAGCACGTCTTGGCGTCGATGGGCATCTACGTGTTTCCCACCCGGTTCATGTTCGAACAACTCTGCCAGGACGCCACGCGCAAGAACAGCCAGCACGACTTTGGCCGGAACATCATTCCCTCGCTGATCCACACGCACCGCGTCTATTCTTTCCCGTTCCACGACGAGAACCGCAAGACCGACGCTTACTGGCGCGACGTCGGCACGCTCGACGCCTACTACGAGGCGAACATGGATCTCGTCTCGGTGGATCCGCAGTTGAACATGTACGACGATCGCTGGCCGATTCGGACCTACAATCCGACCTATCCGCCCCCCAAGTTCGTGTTCGCCGAGACGGGGCCCAATGCGCGTCGCGGAGAGGCGCTGGACAGCATCATTTGCCAGGGTTCCATCGTTTCAGGCGGCGGCGTGGAACGTTCCATCCTGGGTCCGAACACGCGCGTCAACAGTTACGCCCACGTGGAAGATTCGATCCTGTTCGAAGGGGTCGATATCGGCCGCCACGCCAAGGTGCGGCGGGCCATCATCGACAAGGGCGTGCATATTCCGCCCGGGGTCGAAGTCGGCTTCGACCACGATCACGACCGCGCTCGCGGCTTTACGGTCAGCGATTCGGGCATTGTCGTGATCGCCAAGGCCTACGGCGCCGAACACTTTCTCGAGCCCGAGACGGTGCAGCAGAAGTAGCAAGCGGGCGAACGCCGAGCCCTGGCGGCGTCTGGCTGGGGCTCTGCGCTCCGCGGGCGCGCAAAAAACTCCCGGAAAGAACAGGTCCCAGGGGGGCAAAGGACGCCATCCGTTTCCGGGAGCGATTGGACGCTTGTCGATCTGATTCCGTGCGGCGTTTCCCATGCCTGGGACCGACCGCCAACGGACGTTGAGGGGCTATCGACTTCTCTCGCCAATTGTGCGAAGCGTGCCGCCTGCATCCATGCCGGCGGGCCTCGCCTCGTGGTCCGCAGGAAAGCTTGCGCTTTTCCCAGTGCAGACCCAACCACGTGGTTTTACGAATGTTCGGTGCAGGAGCCTGACGGGCGCCCCGCGTGAGGACCGCCATCGCCATGCTCATGAGGCGGGGAGAATAAGAGATTCGGATTTTAGGGTCAAGGCCGGTTTCGCAGCCTTTTTTCGCCGCTACGATGAACGGCTTTGGCGGAGTCCGTTACGCTCCGAATCGCTGCCCAGGACAAGCAGGTGAAGCAAGGTGTTTACCCCAGGCGAAATTGAAGGTGTGCTTTTCAAGCCGCTCAGACAACACGCGGATGCGCGCGGGTGGCTGATCGAGATGTTCCGCAATGATGAACTGCCTGCGGAAGACCAGCCGCGCATGGGCTACGTCAGCGAGACGTTGCCGGGCGTCGCCCGAGGGCCGCACGAACACGTCGAGCAGGCGGACTATTTCCTGTTCCTCGGTCCGGGCGACTTCAAGTTGTACCTTTGGGACGCGCGGCAAACTTCGTCCACGTTTCATCGTCGGCAAACCGTGATCGTCGGCCAGAGCAACCGGCAGGCCGTGTTGATTCCGCCGGGCGTCGTGCACGCGTACAAGAACGTCAGCGACGCGCCTGGTTGGGTGATCAATTGTCCCAATCGGCTGTATGCGGGCGAAGGCCGCAAGCAGGCCGTGGATGAAATTCGGCACGAGGACGATCCCGACTCGACCTATGCGCTCGACTGACGTTGCGGGCGTGGATGCGGCCTGCGGGCTCAAAGGCTTTCGGCCGGAGAAGGACGATTCGCCTCGAAGAGTCGCCGGTTCTCGCGATTCAAGAACTCGACGGCGGACGCGTAGGTCTGGACCTCGCAGGTTCGGGCCTTGATGATGTCAGCGGCGCTGCGCAAATCTGCGGTAGTCCGCCGCATGTCGACCAGGGCCTTGGTCTGGAAGATGTTCAAGCCCACCGAGAGGGCCAGCGACAGCCCGAGAACCCCGCTCTGGAACGATATGCTTACCTTATCGCTGAACATGGCTTTCTCCCGTTTTCCGAGCAATGAGTACGCGCGCCTCTTCGCGCTCCGCTCAAAAATGACAAGGATGATCGCCTTGGCGACGCCAGAACGGCGCTGCCAGGAATTGTCCGCACGGCGGCGGTTTCGTCCATTTGCTTATATCAGTCCGCGGCTGATTTGTCTCTAGGATTATGCAGAAAATTTACCGAATTTCCGTCGGGCGCAAGAGTTGCCCTGCCTGCGGTCGTCCGCTCGAATAAGGCTCGAACAGGGATACCTCATTGCTACGCCCCGCGAGTTCAGGGAAGGACGGCTGATCGAGATGTTCAAGGAAATCGGATTGCTGGCGCTGGCCGGCGCGGCGGGTACACTCTGCCGCTACGGATTGGCCGGCGCGGTGCAGAAGCTCAGCGGGGCGGGGTTCCCTTGGGGAACGCTAATGGTCAATGCCGCAGGTTGCCTGCTGTTCGGCTTCGTCTGGACGCTCGGAGAGGAACGCTTGCTGATCAGCGGCCAGACTCGATTCATCGTGCTGACCGGATTCATGGGAGCGTTCACCACGTTCTCGACCTTCGCCTTCGAGACAGGCGCATTCTTGCAGGACTCGAGTTGGCGGCTGGCCGCGGGCAACCTGGCGGCGAACAACGCGGTGGGACTGATCTGCTTGTTCTTGGGACTTTCGCTCGGCCGCTTCGTCTAAGGCCCCGAGTTGAATCAAGTACGAAGGAGTCAGAAAGTGGAGTTGCCAACCGAGGCCGAACTGCTGCGGGTGTTTGTCGGCGAGAGCGATACTTATCAGGGCCGCCCGCTCTATGAAGCCATTGCCGAAGCGGCGCGAACGCGCGGTTTGGGCGGAGCGACCGTGCTGCGAGGCGTGCTCGGCTACGGCGTCGGCGCCCAGATTCACACGGCCCACATCCTCCGCCTGGCGGAAGATCTGCCGATGGTGATCGAGATCATCGACCAGGCGGACCGCATCGCCGAGTTTCTGCCTGAGCTCGACCAGATGATCGGCGAGGGGCTGGCGACGCTGGAGAAGGTGCGCGTCATCGCCTTCCGGCGCAAGCAGCAAAAATGACTTCAGTCACTTGGCAGTTGCCGTCTGGTCTTCGATCTGTTCGTCTCCGCCGATCGAGATCGACTTGACGTCGGCGGCGCCCAGATCGGCCGCCCGCAGGTCGATCACCCGAATGCGGCTGTTTTGGTGCGTACGGTAGTAATACCGCAGATGTCGAAGATCGGCGACCGCCGTCCAGAGCGTGTAGTCGGCCACGGGCTTTCCGTGTTCGCTCCCCCGCGCGGCGCCCTGGGGGATGTCGAACTGGTTGAGGATGTGAAACGTCTGCAGCACGCCGTCGCGCGCGGTCTCAACCGGCAGCGCGCTTTTGGAGAAGGCGACCGCCCGCACGAAGCGAGACGGCGGCGTGAAGTCGCCCGGCAGGCCGAGCATGCCGCTCCCCTGGCCCAAGGCCCGCAGTGCGAGTCCATCGACGTCGAGCTTGGGCACGTTGCTGACCGTCAGGTTCACGTAGTTGGCCAGGTTGGTCATGTGCCAGTCGAACGTGGGAGAATTCGTGATCACGCCCAGCGGGTTGTCGTGGATCTTCAGCTCGCCGGCGACGTATTCCAGCACCGCCGACTTGCCGGAGCCGTCATTCACAATGAAGTGAAACGGCGGGACGAAGCCGAAGGCGTCGAGTACGACCTCGCCGACGCGCACGGCCTTGGCCGCTGTCACTGCTTCCTCGACGCTGCCGCAGACGCCGAGCAAAAAGCCGGCGAACTCGTGCGGCGCCAGCGTACGGTCGTAATCCTTTTCCGTTACGGCCTGGTACTTGCCATAGCCGGGAAAATAGAAGATGCCGACGTGCAGCCCCTTTTCATTCAAACCGTCGGCGAACATCGGCAGGCCGAACGAATTCATGCCGACCGCGCCGTATTTTGTCTTCCAGTGCAACCCCGGTCCGCCGGCGGGAGTCGTGCCGACGAAGTCTCGGTTTCGCGGCACGATGATGATGTTCGACTTGATGTCCTGCGCAAATTCGAGCGTGCGGCCGAAAATAACCGAGCCGTCTTTGGGAGTGATCGTAATGCCCGTACAAGCCGACGAAACGGCGGGCGCGATCACGGTCGACAGCACGGCAAACGCCGCGACCAGAGGTTGGCGGAATGGTTTCATCGCGGTTCCTTTGCGCAAAGAACGCCTGTCGCGAGAGGCAACGCATCTAGCTCGCTGGTCAAGCATAGCACGCGAATATGGGCCCCTGTTTCGGTGCGAGACGGGCGTCCGGCCGCGCTGTTGTAGCGGAATTCGTTAGAATTCCGGCGCCTTGCGCAGCTTCGAACCTGCGAGCCAGACTTGCTGCGCCAATCGCCGCTCCGACGGAATCGTCACCGATTCCGCTACGACTGGATTTCAACGCCGGCGTGCATCAAGGGACGAGCTCGGATGTGACGCGATCGATGAGCGTCAGGAATTGCTGCTCGCTCTCGGCGAACTTCGACTCTTCGGGAGACCCGGGTTGCGCGCTAAAGCTGTTGAGCATTTCGGACAGTTGGGTGCCGGCCTGGCCGAGTCTGGCCTCCGGCGAGTCGGGCCGGGCGTCTTGCAACTGGTCTCGCAGCGCGGCAACGCGGCGAGAAAACTGGAACTTCAGCCCCATGGGCGACCGCGAACGAGGATCCTGACGAAACTGTTTCAGCTCCTCGTAGACCTGCTGGTACGACGACGCTACCTGGCGGTAATCAGGACCTTGCGTCCCCAGACGCTGGTAGGCCAGATAGCCGCCCCAACCCAAGACCGCCAGCGCGACCGTCGCCGCCGCGGCGCCGAGCAGCCGAGGCGAGAGTTGCAGCGAGATCGACGCTCGCGGCGAGTTGGATGGCGCGAGTCTTGGTTGCGGCCGGTTCGGCGGCGTCGGGTGTTTGGATCGCAAGGCGCTGACTGCAGGCCGCGGCGCGCTGTTCGCCGCAGTTTCACGCGGTATTTGGGACGGCGGAAGCGACGAGGATAACGCCGGCGACGGTTCCTCCAGCGCGGCGGAATCGATGTCGCCGTCTGCATATTCGACGTGGCCTGTGCGCTTCGCTTCCGGTTTAGGCGCATCGATTTCGAAGTCGACGTCGAGCGAGGCCGGCGGCGCCAGCGGCTGCGCGTCGGCAAGTTCAAAATCGGCGTCATCCGAAGTTTGGTCGGAGGCGGCGATCAGTCCGGCCACGCTGGCCGCTCGAATCCAATCCGCATTGCCTCCGCGGCGCACGCGGTTATCGGCATTCAAGTTGCCGCGTCGCGCGAGCAGGCAGAGATCTTCCCAAGACATGGGACCGAGCTCGGCGCCTAGCACTTCGCAATACCAGGAGTCGTCGTCGCGCGGCGGCGCATCGTCGCTGGCGGCGAGCAATCCTGGCACGTTTCCGGCAGGCAGCCACGGACCTTGCTCGCCTTGCCGAACCTGGTTATCAGCGCCCAAGTCGCCGCGCCGGGCGCGCTCGCGCAAGTCTTCCCAGGACATGGGACCGAGTTCGATGCCAAAGGCCAGATATCGCCAACCTTCCGACATGAGATTTCTCGCACGCAAGATAAAGACAAACTACTGAACGGTTTCACAGTGCTTTTCGAAGGCCTCGCGCTGCAGCGAGGCCCGCAGGTCGTCCGCGGCGGCCAGACGACCGCAAGCGTAGACGTTTCCGGCGTCGTCGACAACCTGCTTGAAGGGGCCTTTGTAAATTGCCTGCTGCGCGGAAGCAGCGGACGCTTGTGGCGGCTTGGTTCCTGAGAGCCGCATTTCTCGCAGTTCC
>DASZUP010000787.1:0-7945 GCA_035547635.1 Pirellulales bacterium | reverse complement strand
TGCAATCTTGGGGAACGCTTCGCAAATCTGAATGCCGGGCACCGCGGTATCGATGGCGCTGAACTCGCCGCGGATCTCCGCCGGCGCGTCGCTCTTGATCTCCCACATGTCTTGGTGCGGCGGCCCGCCGCCGAGGAAGATATTGATCACCGCCTTGTGCTTCGAACCGCCGCCGGCTTGAGCCTCGGCGCGCAAAATATCGGACAGCGTCAGCGCCGTCGCGCCAAACGTGAAGGCGCCGATCTTCAAAAAGCCGCGTCGTGAAATTCCGTCGCAGAATCGAGCCGACTGGCCGCCGTAAATCGTCAACATGGCGGGAATCCCTCTACTTGGCAGGCTGGTTTGCGAGGCAGGCAGGCGTTATTTGACCATTGAGATGCAAAACCCGCGCCGCCAATTTAGTGCGGTCAAGGGACATCTCACCCGAGTCTAATCAATATCTTTTTATCGGTTGGCAGGGTATTCTGTCAAGAACATCTCTCCCGAGGCGCCGATGCCATTTGACGCGAGCTGCGGCGTGGCCGCCGCCCGGCTAACTTCGCTCCGCGATGCTTCATTCACGTCCGGCAAGCTGGTAGAGTTCAATTCATGCGAAAAATCAAAGCTGGCGGCGGTTGGCCGGCCGTGTTCTACACCTTGCGAAAAGGTCGCGAAGTCGGCGGGCTGTGGAAACTCTGGAAGGCGATGCGCACCAAGAACGCCTGCAAAACCTGCGCCCTGGGCATGGGCGGGCAGGCCGGCGGAATGGTCAATGAGCAAGGCCACTTTCCCGAGGTCTGCAAAAAGTCGCTGCAGGCCATGGCCGCCGACATGCAGGGCGGAATCCGCAACGAGTTCTGGCGGACCTACTCGATCGCCCAACTCCAGGCCTTCTCGCCGCGAGAGCTGGAAACCTGCGGGCGGCTGACGACGCCCGTGCTGCACGAGCGCGGGCAGGACTACTACCGTCCAATTTCCTGGAATGAAGCGCTCGAGCGGTTCATCGGCAAGCTCAAACAGGTCTCCGCCGACGAAACGTTCTGGTACTTCAGCGGACGCAGCTCGAACGAAGCGGCCTTCCTGCTGCAAATGTTCGCCCGGCTGTACGGAACTAACAACGTCAACAACTGCAGTTATTATTGTCATCAGGCCAGCGGGGTCGGTCTGGCCAGCGCCGTGGGCAGCGGCACCGCCACCATCGAACTGGCCGACCTGGACGGCGCCGATCTGGTGTTCGTTATCGGCGGCAACCCGGCCAGCAACCATCCGCGGTTGATGCGCACCTTGATGCAGGTCCGCCGCCGCGGGGGCGAGGTGATCGTGATCAATCCGGTCATCGAGACCGGCATGGTCAACTTCCGCGTCCCTAGCGACGTGCGCAGCCTGCTGTTCGGCAGCCAGATCGCCAGCCTCTACGTGCAGCCGCACATCGGCGGAGACCTGGCGTTGCTGACGGGCATCGCCAAGCGGATCGACGAGATGCAGGCGGGCGACGTTGAGTTCCTGCAGAATCATTGCGAAGGCTGGGAGGCTTTTTCGCTGCACCTGCGCAGTCTCGACTGGGACGACATCTGCCGCAAGTCCGGCGTCACGCGAGACGAGATCGACAAAATCGCCAACCGTTACGCCAAGGCCAAGCGCGTGGTGTTCAGTTGGACGATGGGCATTACGCACCACCTGCACGGCGTCAACAACGTGCAAGCCATCGCCAACCTGGCCATGATGCGCGGCATGCTCGGCCGCCCGCATTGCGGCTTGCTGCCGATCCGCGGCCATTCCAACGTGCAAGGCATTGGTTCAGTCGGCGTGACGCCCAAGCTGAAAGACGCGATCTTCGACCGCCTGCAGAACTATTTTCACGTGCAGTTGCCCACGCAACCCGGCCTCGACACCATGGGCTGCATGGACGCGGCCGACGCCGGCCGCATGAAGCTTGGCGTGTGCCTGGGCGGCAATCTGTACGGTTCCAATCCCGACTCTGCCTACGCGGCCCAATCGCTCGGCAAGCTCGAACAGTTAGTGTATCTCAACACCACGCTCAACACGGGGCACGCGCACGGCCTGGCCGCCGAGACGATCATTCTGCCGGTGCTGGCCCGTGATGAAGAACCGCAGCCAACCACGCAGGAGTCGATGTTCAACTACGTCCGGCTCAGCGACGGCGGGCCCGCGCGGCACGAAGGCCCGCGCAGCGAAGTCGAAGTCATTGCGGAGATTGCCGGCCAGGTGCTGGGCGATTCGTCGCCTGTGCCGTGGGCCGAGATGCAAAGCACCGGCCGCATCCGCGAAGCGATCGCCCAGATCGTGCCGGGCTTCGAGGAGATCGCCGTGATCGGCGCCACCAGAGCCGAGTTCCAGATCAGCGGCCGCGTGTTCCACGAGCCGAAGTTTCCCACGCCCAGCGGCCGGGCCAAGATGCATATCAGCGAGTTGCCCGAGTTGCCGGGCGGCGACGGCCAGTTGCGGCTGATGACCGTGCGCAGCGAAGGGCAATTCAATACGGTCGTTTATGAAGAGTACGACCTGTACCGCAATCAGGATCGCCGCGACATCATTCTCATCCATCCAGACGACGTGCAGCGGCTCGGTTTGAAAGCCGACCAGCGCGTGACCGTGCGCAGCGAAGTCGGCAGCCTGGCGGGGATTCTGGTGCGGCCGTTTGACGAGATCAAAGCCGGCAACGCGTTGATGTACTACCCGGAGGCCAACGTGCTCGTGCCGCGCTCGCTCGACCCGCTCTCAAAGACGCCCGCCTTCAAGGGCATTCTCGTCACGCTGGAGCCCTTGGCGGACGGACAGGCCGCCCCCGCTCGTCCCTTGTTTCAAATCGCCCAGGCAGACGGCGGACGGTAGCGTTGCTACCGTTCCTGATAGGTCAAAAGCGCCGCCTCGAGCAATTTGTAATTCTGCGTTTCCGGGCCGTCCGGCGACATTCCGCAGATGCTTACCAATCGAGCCCCTTCGATGCTCAGCAGGAAAATTCCGTGCATTTGCACGCCGTTGGCCATCCCTGAAAAACGCGTGCGAATGAATGGCATGCCGTTGAGCTGACCTCGCTCGCCGGGCGAACTCTGAAAGCCGATCATGCCGGATGATCGCCGCATTCCGCCCACGGCGCCCGTCAGGGCTTGCTCCAGATCATTGGGGCCTGAACGAGGGGCGCGATTGTGCTGCAGAATGCCCGCCACAATTACGTTGCGCGTGCCATTGGGTTGCGGGGCGCTGGCCCAAGTCCAATTCTGGAACGTGGCGCCAGGCGGCGGCCGCGGCGTAGGGGCGACCGCAGAGCTGAAACCCGGCGGCAGTTTCATCGTCGCGCGGTCAAAGTTGACGGGCATCGTCAACTGGCTCGCCAGACTTGCTTCAGGCGCCCATGCCGGCCCCGTGACGATGGGCGCCGAGGAGGCAGGGCTGCTCGAGCTGAACATGGTGTTGCGGGGGCGACTCGATTTCGCTGCCGCTTGACGAGCGGCCTTGATTGCGGGGGGCACGACCACCAGCGCAATGCCGCCGCAAATCAGAAACATCATCACGCCGACGCCGACCGAGAGCACAATGAAAAGATTCTTGTTCGAGCCCTTCCTACGCCGCGCAGGCGGCAAGCCCAGCGGACTGCCCATCGCGCCGCCGGGCATCGACGCCAAGCCGTCCGTGGCCCCGAAATCGCCCCCCAGCAGATCGAGCATGTCGCCGCCCAGCGGCTGCAGCGCCGGTTGGCCGGGCATGCCTGCTGGCGCTGACGGCGCGACCTGTTGAACGAGCCTGGCCGCGGCGGGAGGAGCATTTGCCGCCGTTCGGGCGGCCGGCGCCCGGCGCGCGGCTTGCGGTGGGCCCGCAGACATTCCAGCGGGCCGTGCAGCCGGAGGTGGTTGCGGGCTGCGCGAAGCGGGACGCGCTGGCAAAGCCTGATTACCGCCCGGCGCAATGGGCTTCGCTGCGCGCGGCGGCGAGGATTGCTGCGGCGGCGGTTGCGGCGCGGCGGCCGGAGCGGAGCCGCCCACCACCGTCTTTTGTCCGCAGCCCGGACATTTGACGGATTTGCCGATCCATTCTTCTTTGGCGCCGGACTGGCGGCCGCAATTTGCGCACTCAACGACAATGGTCATGCGAATAACCCGTTCCGCCGGAATCGGCGGCGCCTTAAACGAGTCCCCGGCCTCCAGGGTAGTGGCAATCGAGGGGCTATTGCAACTCTCGAATCCGATTTTCCAATCGCGAGAGGACTTCCAGCTCGCTCGGATAGCGACTGACCAGCGCCGGACGCAGCCGGATCGGTACGTCGTCCATGCGATAAACGGTGCCGGCCGTGTGAATGCCGTAGGTCGCCGTCGTGAAATTCACGGCCGCCGCGCGGGCCGTGGCCGTCTCGTGCGGGCCAATGCAGACGTACGGAATGCCGCGCAGGCCTTCGCAGGCAGCCGCGCCGAACGTGCCGAGCGGATCGGCGGCGACGATCAAGGCCGCATCGGCCTCGCCGCGAGCCAGCACGTCGCGCGAGGTGTACTCGCCCGGATTGTAGCGCGGATATCCGCGGGTTAAATCGATTGCATAAGGATACCCGGTCCGCCAGCCCACCAGCTTGTCGCCGCCCGTCACGTTTCCGCGGGCCCGGATGGAGCGCGTCACGAACCGCGTAAAGCCGTTGAGCTCGCGACAGAGCATAAACATCGCTTCGCAATTGGCGTGTTCGCCACGCGAGCGCATCAGTCCCATGCCGAAGACGATCGCTCCGAACTGCGCCCGCTTCATGCGTTCGACCAGTTCGCTCCAAGTCGCCAGTGGCACGCCCGTCTGTGCCAGCACGTCGTCCGCATCGAGCGGGAGGCCTTTGACGAGCGCCCGCAAGGTCCAGATCGCCTCGTAGTCGGCGTCGGGCGTGATCTGGAGAAACTGGTCCATCGCCTCGGCGGTTTGGGTCCGCTTGACGTCGATCAGCACGCAATGCCGTCCCGCACGGCCGCGCGGCACGAACATCCCCTCGGGCATGGCCGTGTATTTGCTGTAGACGCGCGGGTGCGTCTCAACGCAGTTCGACCCCCAAAACACGATCAGATCGCTGCGGTTGCTGATCTCGCCGAGCGTGCAGGTGACCTTGCCGACCGTTTGAATCGCCAGTACCGAAGGCGCATGCCCGATGCTGGTGCCGGTATCGAGCGTGCCGCCGAGCCAATCGGCGATGGCCGTCGCCACGCGCTGCGCTTCGCTGGTGGTATCAGTCAGCCCATAGACGAGCGGATATTTTGCCTGCGTCAGCAACTGCGCCGCGCGCTCGATGCCTGCTTCGAGCGTCGCCTCGCGGCCGTCGACCGTGCAGTCCGGCTGCGTTTCGGGCCGCGGCCGCAGAAACCACTCGCGCCCCAGGCCGCAGGCGTTCTTGACGTCGACGATCTGATTGTTCTCTATCGTCAGCGCGATGTCGTCGCACATGCAAGTGCAATAGGTGCAGGTGGCGTCTTCAACCGTTCGCCGGCCGGCGGATTGGTGACTGGCGGTTTTGTCCATCAGATGGTTCGTCTTATTTCCGTAGCGGAATTCGTGAGAATTCCGGGCGCATAGCGAGGTGCTCAAAAACCCAACGCGGCAGGCAGCGCCAACGCCGCTTGCCGGAATCTTCACAGCTTCCGCTACAAGCGATGCCGCTCCGCTGACATTCGGCAGGCCGCCTCGCCATCTTAGCGACTGCCGCCTTGAGCATGAAGGCGCCGGCGCGCACGCGGGGCGACCGACGCCGCCCGTAGCCGCGATGCGTGCGTCATCAAGTGCGTTTTGTTCGCGTTTCACCGCTCTCAGGCCCGCGTCGCTTCCCCGCACGCCCATTTCTTTCGCACGATCGCCCGATTAGACTGAACCGGCCGCGGCGGCCGATGCCGCCCGCCGCGGAGTCACCGCCTTCCCGCGCCGCCGTCTCTCAACGCAAGGAACGACCGATGTTCAATGCCGCTGTCTTCTCGCCGAACTCGCTATTACGGAACGCCTTGGCCGCCGTTTGCCTGTGCCTGGCGTTGACCGCCGCGGCTGCGGCCGAACCGAAGTTGAAGGCCTTGATCGTCGACGGCCAGAACAACCACAATTGGCAGGCTACGACGCCGCTGTTGAAGCGGCATCTGGAAGCCTGCGGCTTGTTCCGCGTGGACGTGGCCACCTCGCCGGCCCGCGGGCAGGACATGAGCGGCTTCCAGCCCGACTTCGCCGCTTATGACGTTGTCGTCTCCAACTATAATGGCGCCGCCTGGCCCAAGGAGACGCAAGAGGCATTGGCCGCTTTTGTGCGCGGCGGCAAAGGGCTGGTCGTGGTACACGCGGCCGACAATTCCTTTCCGGAGTGGAAGGAGTACAACGAGATGATCGGCGTCGGCGGCTGGGGCGGCCGCAGCGAGAAGTCGGGCCCTTACGTCCGCTACCGCGACGGCGAGTTCGTCCGCGATACATCGCCCGGCCGCGGCGGCAGTCACGGCGCCCAGCATCCCTTCCTGGTCGTGACTCGCAATGCCGAACACCCGATCATGGCCGGCCTGCCGTCAAGCTGGCTGCACGCTTCCGACGAGCTCTACGACCGGCTCCGCGGCCCGGCCGAAAACTTGACCGTGCTGGCCACGGCCTACGCCAACCCGGCCAAAGGCGGCTCCGGCGAGCACGAGCCGATGTTGATGGTCGTCGACTTCGGCAAGGGGCGCGTGTTCCACACCACGTTAGGCCACAGTCCCGAAGCCATGCAATGCGTCGGCTTCATCGTCACTTTGCAGCGCGGCGCCGAATGGGCCGCCACCGGCAAGGTCGCGCAGCACAAGCTGCCCGATGATTTTCCGACGGCGGATGAGGTGAAGACGCGGGGGAAGGAATAGGAATTGAAACGTCAGATGTTGCGGAGTCTTGCGGCGGCTTTCCTCAGCCGCGGAGCGGCGACAGGCTTTAGCCAGGCGGCGTCAGCCCCTGGAACCGAGCGCGTCCAACTCCCGTCGTCAGCCCCAGCGGGGCGATAGGAGGTCTGATTTGCCTCATCGGATCGCCCAAACCTCCGCTTTCTGCGGCGCACAACCCGCCCCGTTCAATCCCACAAATACTTCGGATCGTATTCGATCCCATGCCGCTCCAATAGCGAGAGAAACTCTTCTTGGAACGACCGACCTCGGTGATGTGCAGCTTGATTCTGAATGTACTGCTCGACGTCAGGGACCTGCGATTGACTAACGGTAAACGCGCCGTACCCCGATTGCCACGCGAACTTGCCAATCACGAGATTGGAGTCGCGCACCCAATTGGACGAATTTGCTTTCACCAATCGCAGCATATCGGCGATCGCCACGCTCGCCGGCAGCTTCAGCAGCAAATGCACGTGATTGGCCACGCCGCCGCTCTTGAGCAGAGCGCCGCGCGAGCCTCGCACGATTCCGCCCATGTAGCCGTACAAGTCATCCTGCCATTTTTCGTCAATCAACGGCTCGCGGTCCTTCGTACTGAACACGGCGTGATAAAGCAAATTGGCGTAGGTGTTTCCCATCGGTATCTGCTCCTTATATATATGTGACGTTTGACGCGGCGAGAGAAGCGGCGCGATACGAACGATCAGCGTCGCCATTGCTGTACACCGCTTTCTTGGGAACCGGCATCATTGCGCCGCCTTTTCCCCTGTCGCCCCTGCCGGGGCTAGTTCGTGCGTTGCGGCATGGAGCTCCAGGGGCTGACGCCGCCTGGCTATATCCTTTCGTCCCTACGGGACTGATCAGCGGCGAGCGTAGGTAGCGCCGTCATTACTCGACCGGCGGCAAGATTTCGAGCGAGCTGTAAAGATCGGATTTGCCGGTGACGAGCGTTTCTGGCTGACTGCCGTCGAGTTCCGATTGGCTGAGCTTGCCTCGCTCGACCCAGTACAGCTTGCGGTTATCGGCGTCAATCGCCAACCCGTCGGGTTGATCGAGCCCGCTGGCCAACTGTTCACGGTCGCTGCCATCGAGCTTGCTGCGGTAGA
>DASZUP010000786.1:0-2289 GCA_035547635.1 Pirellulales bacterium | reverse complement strand
ACGGCCTATGAGCCGTTCAAAGTGGTTGGCGATTTCAACGCTCCGCAGTTCCAGGTGCCGAACATCGGCCTGCGCAATCCGCAAGACGCCCAGCGGCTGTTCGAGCGAGTCAGCTTGCGGAAAAAGTTCGATCGGCTGCGCAGCGAACTCGATGTCTCAGGCGCCATGGAAGCGGCTGACAAGTTCGAACAGCAGGCGTTGAGTTTGCTGACCAGTCCCGAAGCGCGCGAGGCGTTCGATATCCGTCAGGAACCCGACGCGCTGCGCGACCGCTATGGCCGCAATCAGTGGGGCCAGCAATGCCTGATGGCCAGGCGCCTGGTGGAAGCGGGGGTGGAACTGGTGACCACCACGTTCGACGGACCGCTGTGCGGCCGCGTGGCCAACTGGGACGACCACGCGGTGAATCATCACGTGTTCGACGCCTTGAAATACCGGGCGCCGTTTTTCGACCAGGCGGTGACTGCGTTGATCGAAGACGTCTATGCTCGCGGGCTCGACAAAAAGGTGCTGGTCGTCGTGACGGGCGAATTCGGCCGCACTCCCCGCATTTCTTACGTCGCCAGCAGCGGCGGCGGGGTGGCCAGCGCGCCAGCCGGCACGGTCCAGCCCGGCCGCGATCATTGGCCCAACGCCGGTTCAATGCTGTTCGCCGGCGGCGGAATCGAGACCGGACAGGTGATCGGCGCTACCGACGCCCGGGGTGAAAACGTCATCGAGCGCCGGATCGGTCCCGGGGATTTCCTGGCCACGATCTACCGGCATTTGGGCATCGACGCCGAGAACATCGCCTTGCCGAATTTCGCCGGCCGGCCCGTGCCGATCCTTCCCGACGGCCGGCCGCTGCCGGAGTTGAGCCGCCGAGTATAACGAGCGGCGATTTGCCGAAGATCTAGTTCGGCCTCTGCGGTGAAAAGCGCCTTGGCCCTCAGTCACTGCGCGGCGAATGACGAGCAGCGACATCCTCAGCTCGCTGACGAAGCTCATCCCAATCGGCGTCAGTCAATTCGCGACGCCGTCCGGCCTGTGCAGAGAGGATTCCCTGCTCGACAAGCTCAAAATGCTCTGCAGGGACAGTCATCCGCTAACGTTCGCTCCGCAACATCTGAAATCTCGGCGGCTGACGGGGTGTTTGCGTCTGCTCCCGTCGCACCTGATCAAGCTTCGCTCGCGCCTCGAGGATATAAAAGCGCACGGCCTTGTACTCCCGCTTGTCTTCCTCGGCGGGCTTTGCTCGCTGGGCCGCTAACAAGGCCAGTTTCTCGGTTCGTTTAAGATGTTGCTGGCAGGCCGAAGTTCTGTGTTCCGGCGCGTTGCCTAGATCAAGCTCGGCGTCCAGCCAGTTCTTCGACCAGAGCGCCAGGCGATCGATGTCAAACGCGTCGCCGTTTGCCGCTTCGGCCTCCAGTTCCTGGTAGATCTCGCGAGCAAGATTTATCCTTTCCAGCGACTCCATGCTGTTCGTATGCGCTTGTGGTTCTCGTGCCGTCAGCGCCGCGCCGCTTGAAACCAGTCCTATCGCCGCCGCCAGCCACAGCCATCGACGCATGACAGCCCTCCCCAGAGCAAGAACGAATGGATTGTTGCACGAATGATTGAGCTCGCCTTCGCGGCTCACCGTTGGTCTAACTGTTGCGGTTTGCCGCGTCAAATCCAGTTGGGAGGCGATCGGCCGCATCTGGTAGAATCGCTAATCGTCCTCGCCGCTTCGGAACGGCAATCAGCTCTTAACGAGACGCCTGTGGAAAGCGCGGAACGAACAACGGACAACTCGCGGCCGTGGTTTCCCTTCGCGCTGGTGCTGGCGGGCTATGCGGTGCTTGACTTTTTTGGCCCGGGGCTGGTTTCGCTGTTTGGCGATCGCGAAATTTCAGGGCCTCTGGCTCTATTGTTGCTGTTCCTGTTGGGTAGCCTGGTCGGGCAGGTCGGCGCCTTGGTCGCCTGGGGGGCGCTAGGAACCGGGCGTACGAGCTTGCGCTGGACGGCGAGCCTGCTGGCGGCCGAATGTCTGTTGTGCCTGTTCCAACTCGGAACGGCGGCGTTTTCTAGGAAGAAGGGCCTGCAAGATGTTAGCGGCCTCCTGCTGATGTTGCCTTTGGCCTTTCTATCTGCACAGCTCCCTCTCTGGGGCATGCGCTTTGGCTGGCGGTATCGCATCGTCGCGCCCGGCGACGATCTCTCGTCGCCGTTACGTTTCAGCTTGCAGCAGATGTTTTTCGCGACCACGGCCATTGCCCTGGTCTTGGCATGCATGCGAGGCGGCTCAATGAAGATCAATGCCGATGCCAG
>DASZUP010000785.1:0-4605 GCA_035547635.1 Pirellulales bacterium | reverse complement strand
GGCATCCGGAGCTGTTGGATACATTCCTGAGCTTCGGCTTCACGATGCTCGCCAACTCGCAGCTTCGCCACAGCGTAGCCCGGGTCGTCAGCATCGAACGAGCTTGCCGGCGAATGGACGTCGATGCGGCCCGTTTCGTGGTCGCGCTCAACGCTCGCCGCCTCGCAGTGCAATCTCCGGCCGACCGACTGCCGTTCGTATCGCTGGATGCATTACAGGCCGCAGGCACGGTTTTTGCAAATGAAGCGGGCGCCGTCTCCGCTTCGCCCAATTCGGTCGACCACGCGCATTCGGTTGCGCATCGCTAATTCGTCTGTCTCACTCGCTGGCATAAAAAAGCAGGATAAGGAAGTTTCGCATGAAGTATGGAAAACTGTGGTTCAGTCTCGGCGCGGTCATCGTCGGATCGTTCGCCGTGTTAGGTTACTACGGACTGGAAATCTATCGTCAGGCGCCGCCAATTCCCCAGCGCGTCGTCGCCGAAGACGGCCGGGTGCTATTTACGGGCGAACAGATCAAAGACGGCCAGAACGTGTGGCAGTCGCTGGGCGGGCAAGAAGTCGGCTCGGTGTGGGGACACGGCGCGTATGTGGCGCCCGACTGGTCGGCCGATTGGCTGCACCGCGAAGCGACCTGGATGCTCGATCGCTGGGCGCAGGAAGATCGCCAAGTCGCCTACGACCAGCTCGACGTTGAAATGCAAGCCGCCTTGCGGGCGCGCTTGAAGCAAGTGCTGCGCAAGAACACCTACGATCCTGAGAGCGGCGACTTGACCGTTTCGGATCTGCGAGCCGAAGCGATCGAAGCAGTCAGTCGCCATTATGCCGATCTCTTCGGCGACGCTCCCCAGCTGGATTCGCTTCGCGATGCGTACGCGATTCCGGCGCTTGCCATTAAGAGCGCCGACCGGCAGCAGATGCTCAACGGTTTCTTTTTCTGGACCTCCTGGGCCTGCGTAACCAACCGGCCGAACAGTGATATCAGCTATACGCAAAACTGGCCTGCCGAACCGCTGGTGGGCAACGCGCCGACGGGTTCGATCGTGGTTTGGTCGGTGCTCAGCTTCGTGTTTCTGCTGGCCGGCATCGGCGCCTTGGCCTGGTATTTCGCCGTTCAGAATCGCAAAGAAGAAGGCGAAAGCAATGGCTTGCCCGAGCGCGATCCGCTGTTGGCCTTGTCGCCCACCCCTTCGATGCGAGCGACGTTGAAGTACTTTTGGGTCGTGGCGTTGTTGATGGTGTTGCAGGTCGGCCTGGGTGCAGTCACCGCGCACTACGGCGTCGAAGGTTCGGGCTTCTACGGCATCCCCTTGGCCAAGTATCTTCCCTACGCCGTCACGCGGACCTGGCACACGCAGTTGGGCATCTTCTGGATCGCCACTGCCTGGCTGGCCACCGGGTTGTTCATGGCGCCGGCCGTGTCGGGTTACGAACCGAAGTTCCAGCGTCTAGGCGTCAATTTTCTGTTCGTCTGCTTGCTCATCATCGTGGCCGGCTCAATGGCCGGTCAGTGGCTGGGCGTGCAGCAGCGGCTGGGGTTGGAAGCGAATTTCTGGTTCGGACATCAAGGCTACGAATACGTCGATCTAGGTCGGTTTTGGCAGGCCTTCTTGCTGGTCGGCTTGGTGCTTTGGTTGGCGCTGATGGCTCGGGCGATGTGGCCCGCCTTCCGCCAGAAGAACGAAGGCCGCCACTTGCTCGGCTTGTTCCTGATTTCATCGCTGGCCATTGCGCTGTTTTACGCTGCTGGGCTGATGTGGGGGCGCCGCACCAATCTGGCCATCGCCGAATACTGGCGGTGGTGGGTTGTCCACCTGTGGGTCGAGGGCTTTTTCGAAGTCTTCGCCACGGTCGTCATCGCGTTCCTGTTCACCCGGATGGGGCTGCTACGGGCGGCCAGTGCGACGGCGGCGGTTCTCTTTTCGACAACGATCTTTCTCTCGGGCGGGATCATCGGCACGTTCCACCATCTTTACTTCACCGGCACGCCGACGGCCGTGCTGGCCCTCGGGGCGACCTTCAGCGCCATGGAGGTCGTGCCGCTGGTGCTGATTGGCTTCGAGGCTTATGAGAACCTGACTTTAAGCCGCGTTCGCCCGTGGGTTGCCTCGTACAAGTGGCCGATCTACTTCTTCGTGGCCGTGGCGTTCTGGAACCTGGTCGGCGCCGGATTGTTCGGCTTTCTCATCAATCCGCCGATCGCGCTCTACTACATGCAAGGCTTGAACACCACGCCCGTACACGGCCACACGGCGCTGTTCGGCGTGTACGGCATGTTGGGCATCGGGCTGATGCTGTTCTGCCTCAAGGGGCTGGCCACGCACAATGTCTGGAAGACGCGGTTGCTGGGCTTCTGCTTCTGGTCGATCAACATCGGGCTGGCGCTGATGGTGCTCATCAGCCTGCTGCCGGTCGGCTTGATGCAAGCCTGGGCCAGCGTGTCGTACGGCATGTGGTATGCCCGCAGCGCCGAATTCCTGCAAACCGACCTGATGGATCGCCTGCGCTGGTTGCGGGTGGTCGGAGATACGATCTTTGCCATCGGCATTATGGGCTTAGGCTGGTTCGTATTGGGCCTAAAGACCGGCTGGTCGGTGAGCGGCCGGCACGAGGCGGCGGCCGAGATCGAGCCGAAGGCGACGATCTCCAGCTTGCGGCGGCTTGAATCGCCGTCGTAATTGTAGATTTCGCCGATGAGTAAACACGCTGCGGCGGCGCCGGCCAAGGTCGGCGCTGCCGTTGGCCTTCTGTTGAAAACCGCCACCGGCGTTAGGTGGAGCGCCAGTGGCGGCCGGCACGGGACAGCCCCGCGCCGATTTGTTTCCGATTGTTTAAACCGGAATGGGGCTTGTCAACGAACGCGATAAGTTGGCGGTATCCTAATTTGTGGGGCAGGCGCGACGCCTGCGCCACAAGATCGAATTTAGACGCCACGCACGATCGTCGACGTGGAAAGAAAGCCCGCGGTTTCGGCGCGGGCTAACGGCATCGAGCTGCGGCGATCGCGGGCTGTTACTGGCCGATTGCGTTCGCGCCGCAGTGCGCTATGAGAACTTAATGTCGGGGCTGGGCGCCACTGGCTTCGCCAGTGCAAACTGCGCGGGGCGCCGTCACGTCACTTGCACTGGCGGAGCCAGTGGCGCTCAAATTACGAGCTTTGACAAAGGATCAGCAAGCGGGAACGGCGAACCGCCGATCGGCTCCGTCGTTCGGGAACCGCCGCGCTTGCCGCGCGGCGGCCCCGATTCGACGGGCGGAGTCCGTCTTAACGACGAACCGCAACGCGACGCGAAGCGGAAAAGTTGCGCGCAGCTTTGCCCGCCTTGGGCGAGGCGGCGCTGGCGGCGGGCGCCGGAGCAGCCGGGGCTTCCGGAGTCGCCGGCGCTTCTACTTCGCAGCCATCCGAGTCGCAGCACGGGTTGCAGCACGGATCGCATGCGGTATATCCGCAGCAGCCATTGCAACCATTGCAGCCGTGGCAGCGGTGATGCCGCCGGCCGTGGCAGCCGCGCCGGCCAGAGCAATAGCAGCCGCCATCGCAACCATAGCAGCTACAAGAGCAGCCGCCGTGACCGGCTTGCGCGACGCCGACGCTGCCATCCGACATCAACGCGATACCGACCACCGCAAAGAACAGAACCAAAGCCAGCAAAAACGGACGATTCATCACAGCACCCTCTCGTAACATGGAATTTGGCTCGTGCATCACTCATGGCCCCCTAGCCAACGAGGCCTGCAGGCGCCCGTCGATTGTGCTCCCTTGCTGCACATCCTTGGCTGCCGCGCAACGACGAATCCTCGAGTTCAGCACTATGCCCGCCACCGTAGCGGGCGATTCGGCAAACCTTGCAACCAGCGTGCCATCGAGCCCTGGCCGCGGAAAGCAGGGGAGATGCGCAAAGTGCAACGCGCCGCGTGGTGCGATACGGCGCGCAGCGCGTCCCTCGCAGCGCGCGTGATAACGGCTCGACCTCGCCAATCCGCAAGTCTCCGGCGATCTGGTTCGAGGTTTGCATCGTTGCCCGCTTTCGCCGGCCGAATGCCGCCGAGCGACGCTGGCGGCTCAAGGGGGTGACCGACGAGGACCTTTTCGCGTCAATTGACTGGAAAGGAAAAACGGATGACGACGAAAACGAAAAGCGGCTGCCAAAAGCATGAGGTCGAGGTCAATGCGGGACGGCGGAAACTCAAGGGAATTCTTGCCATCCCAGGCGGCGCGCGTGGGATCGTCGTGTTTGCCCACGGCAGCGGCAGCGGGAGAATGAGCCCGCGCAATCAATTCGTGGCGCATTCGCTGCAAGCCGCCGGTCTGGCGACGCTGTTGATCGACCTGCTCGAAGAGGTCGAAGCCGACGACCGCCGTTATGTGTTCGACGTGGAACTGTTGGCCGAGAGGCTGGAAAACGCCGCCGATTGGCTCAAGTGGCAGGCCGCCGCGCGCGGCTTGAAATTAGGCTACTTCGGGGCCAGCACCGGCGCCGCCGCGGCCTTGATCGCGGCCGCGCGCCGCACCACCGAGGGCGCCGCGGTCGTTTCGCGCGGCGGACGCCCCGATCTGGCGTTCGATTACCTCCCGACGGTTCACGCGCCGACGCTGTTGATCGTC
>DASZUP010000784.1:0-36023 GCA_035547635.1 Pirellulales bacterium | reverse complement strand
ATGTCGCCCGGCTTGAGATTCAACAACTCGGCCGAGAAGGAAAGCTTGCTCCAGGCGCCGGGGGGCGGCAGACGGCCGATGCGCTCTTCCGGCTTGGCGCCACGCAAGCCGCCGTCGGCCGATTTCTCATCGCCCCACCAGACTCTCCGGTTGCCGCTGCTCGTGCCGAGCATGACAGAGACGGCCGCGGGCGTGTTGTTCGGATCAAGGTAGAGCCACGTTTCGAAGGCGCCGGCGACAGGGATCGCTACGGACTGCAACGGAATCTGCACCGCGTCTTCGTGGAAATGCGCATTGGACTGGCGTAGCACGCGCCGACCGGAAGGCGCGCCGAACGTCGGCTGATCGACCCAATCGGAGGCATTCCGCGACGTATTGCGGACTGAGGCGCCGAGCGGAAAGTAATCATCGAATACGACGTCAAACGCCGGCAACCGGTCCGCGGCTGGCGGCGTCTCGGCCGGATCGGAATACGAAGCGGCCGCGGCCGCAGCTTCCAATTCGCGCCGTGCGGCGTCTTCCTGTTGCCTGGCGGCGTCAATCGCCGCTTGCTGCCCCGGAGCGGGCGAATTGTAAAACGGCTGCGTGTTGCTGATGTTCCCGTCCATCCCCGGGTCGGCCGCGCTGTTAAAGAATGCGTACAGCGAATAGAACTCTTTCGTCGTCAGCGGGTCGTACTTGTGGTCGTGGCACACGGCGCAGCCGCCGGTCAGGCCCATCCAGGTCTGGATCGTCGTACTGGCGCGATCGACCGCGTAGCGATAGACGAACTCCTCGGCGATCGAACCGCCTTCGCTGGTGGTCACGTTGCAGCGGTTGAATCCGGTTGCAATGAGCTGCTCCGGCGTCGGGTTGGGCAGCAGGTCGCCGGCCAATTGCCAGACAGTGAACTGATCGAACGGCAGGTTATCGTTAAAGGCTTTCACGACCCAGTCGCGATAGGCCCACATCGACCGTTCGTTGTCCAGGTGCAAGCCGTGCGTGTCGGCATAGCGGGCGACGTCGAGCCAATGCCGCGCCATCTCTTCGCCGAAACGCGGCGATGCGAGGTAGCGATCGACGAGCATCTCATAAGCCTGAGGCGACGGATCGGCCAGGAACTGGTCGACTTCGGCAACGGTCGGCGGCAGGCCGGTCAGTGCGAAAGCCAGGCGACGAATCAGCGTCTCCTTGTCGGCCTCGGCCTGCGGCTGCAGGCCTTCGGACTCGAGCCGACCAAGCAGGAAGCGGTCGACGGCGTTCTTCGGCCAGGCGGCGTTTTTGACTTGCGGCTCGGGCGTTTTGGCCGGCGGCTCGAAAGCCCAGTGCTTTTGATACGGCGCGCCCTGCTCGATCCATCGGCGCAGCGTTTCTTTCTGTTCAGCCGAGAGTTCCTTGCGCGAAGCAGGCGGCGGCATGATTTGATCGGGATCGCTGGACGTGATCCGTTTCCAGACCTCGCTCGCCGCCGGGTCGCCCGGCTTAATGGCAAAGGCGCCGTCGCGCGCGGCCAGGGCATCTTCGGCGACGTCGAGCCGCAGATCGGCCTGCCGCTGCTTGGCGTCGAAGCCGTGACAGGCAAAACAGTTCTGCGACAGAATCGGGCGAATATCGCGGTTAAACGAGAGTTCTTCGGCCGACGCCGCAATCGGCAGGGCGAACAGCGGGAACAAGGCGAGCAGCGATTTCATGACGCTCCTGCATTTCTCTCCGGGCGGGTAGAACCACGGGGCCGTGGTTCCACGTTAATTGCGGAACCTCCAGAGTACAGGATTTGCCCCGCGTGCGGCAACTTTTGGCCGGAATTCTGCAAGCCATGCGGCCCAGACGCGACATTCGGGGCCCGCGATTCCGGCAGCGCAGACTGCCGCTCGTGCTGACTCGCTGAAGAGGGGCGATGGGCGGGATGCCCTCAGAGATCGCTGCTTTCGCCGAAGGAGGCCGCAGCCGGCGAGACGGCCGCGTCCGCGGTGCCGCTGCCCACCAGCCGGATCAGGAGCAGCTTTTGCTCGAGTCGCCCGGCGATCTCTTCCGTGAAGTAGTGGTAGCCAAGGCTTCCCAACCGCCCGGGAAGCCCGCCCAGGACCAGCATCTGGCCGGGCGAAAGGTGCGCCTCGAGGCGGAGTTGCTCATAGGCTTCGTGCGGCGGGACGTGGGCGTACTCATAAGCCCCGGTCTGACCCTGGACGAATTGCTGGCGCGGCTCTCCATGCTCGACTTGCGGCAGCAGCTCGAACCGAATTCGGCCGTCCGGTTCGGCAAAGGCCCGGGTTTCGAAGTGGCATTGCACTTTCGAGTAGGTACTGCCCTGCACCTCGCCGCGCTCGTTGCGAACCAGCGTCGTGAGGGTCGGGAGCCGTTCGATCTCTCCGGCGGCGATGATCTTGAAGGGATCGCCCAACCGCGTCTGCTTGCGCAAGCCGTGGATCTTCGGCTTCGTCGTCACGTCAACCGTCGTCTGCTCCATCGGAGTCGGCGCCGCTTCGCTCAGCTTCAACAATTTCTCCAAGGACGCGGGCAATTGCCCGCTCACGACTCCCGCCCGAAATCCGTTGGCGTTCAGCCGCTGCCGCACGTCAGGAGCAAGTTCCTGCTCGTCGATTTCCGTCCACAGCGGGCCGTTGATCTCGCGATCGCCGAAAGGAAATTGCACGAACACAATCTCCAAGGCCACGCTCTCGGGCGAGGTCTGAATCGGCGGCAGCGCCAGCTTCGCAGCGCTGTGCCACTGCGAGCAGCCGCTGCACGCGTGCATGGCAAGGCCGGCAATGGCAACGGCGCAGAAGCGGCGCAGGGCGGCCCGCATTTTCGTTTCAAACCTTTCAAAGACGTGCATGCGACGGGAAAACGCGACAAGACGCAGACATGGGAGGTGCGAGGCTAGAAAGCCCGCTGGTTTGCGTCAAGACCGGTTTTTTCTGGAGCGATTCCCAAGATTCCCGCCTCAAAGAGACCGAGGGCACGAAGCACGAATCTTCACTAAAGGGCTTTGAGATTAGCGGCAATTAGCGTGGATTAGCGGTTCGGTTCCACCGCGATTCATCGATTGCGAGTTAAGCGGCGCGATCTGCGGGGATTAGCCGCGGGGTCGCAATTCGGGCGCCATACACTCCCCCGTGCTTGCGCTGCAGTTGCCGGAAACCGGTCTTCAGAAAGCGATAGGTTTCCACCGGCGGCTTCAAGGCCAGCCAGCGGTCCGCCAGCTCGCGCATCGACTGGTGATAATCGCGTTCGCTCGGTCCGTGGGCGTAACAGCGCCCTTCAAACCGCCGCAAGTCGCCATTGAAGTCGGGCGAAATGTGCCACAGCTCGTGGACTACCGTGCTGAGCTTTTCGCGAAACGAGTGGTTCAAGAACCGGGGCAGGTAGAAGCTCAACAGGTAGAGCATCTCTCGGCCTTCGGCGTCGTAGATCCGCTCAATGGTCCAACGACGCCCGCGCCGTTCGGTATACAGACGGCCGCTCTCGAATCGCAGCGGGGTCAGCGTGGCCTGAAGACCATGGGGAACCGCCTTGCGTACCTGGCAATAGCGGATAGCGACCCGCGTCATGTCCACGTGCGCCAACTCGGGCAGACGCGCCGCCAGATCGGCGCAAAGCCGCGCGATGTGGAAATTGAAATCGAAACCGCGTGTTCCGAACTTGGAGACTTCGCCCTCCATGGGAGCGCTCCATCAATCGCACGATTGCCGTTTCTCAGGCGCCTCTTGTCAGGCCGATCGTCCCTGCCGACCTGCATCCTACCGTCGCGCGCCGGGTGCTACTCGCCGGCGCCCGCTTCTGCGCTTGCCGGCTCTGCACCTTCGAATTGCGGAGCCTGGGCCTTCTGATGCACGCGATCGCGGACGCCGACAAATTCCAGAATAGCTCGCGTGCCGGCATCGCCGAGACGAGGCTTTGCCAGACGCATGACCCGCGTATATCCGCCGGGCCGATCCGCGAAGCGAGGCGCGACCTCATCGAACAGGATCCTGACGGCCTGCTTGTCGCCCAGCAGTTCCAGCGCTCGCCGTCGCGCACGCACCACGGGAGAGATGGCATCGACCCACTTCTTCCATTCATCGCTCTGGCGCCACTTCCGCCAGGCTTCGGTGTTGCGTTCGGCATCGGTGGCAAACTTATCCGCAGCCTCCTGGGCGGCCATCGAACGGCGGGCCAGCGTGATGCACTTCTCGACGACCGGACGCACCTCCTTGGCTTTTTGCAAGGTCGTGACAATCCGGCCCTTCACCTTGGGCTTGTTTTCGTCGTCTTCGGCGTCGCGTTCCGTGAGGAACAGAGCGCTGGCCAGGTTCTTCAGCAACGCCCGCTGGTGGCTCGGCGAGCGCCCGAGCGTTCGGCCTTTTCTTCGATGTCGCATGGCTTCGGACTTGTATCTATGGCAAGGTTGATTTCAAGGGACCGACGGCGAGCGGCGGAACGACCCGCGGTTCAGACCGACGACGACGAAGGAGTCGGCAGCCGCATCCCCAGCCGCAGCCCCAATTCGGACAGCTTTTCGCGCACTTCGGTCAGCGTGGTTTCGCCAAAGTTACGCACGTCCAGCAACTGGTCGGGCGTTTTGGTCACCAGATCGCGGACCGTATGGATATTTTCTGATTCAAGGCAGTTGGTGGCCCGAACCGAAAGCTTCAACTCGGCCAGACTCATGCCCAGTTTTGACTCAACCGCAGCGTCGGACGCCATGCTGCTGGCGGCACGGCTTTCGGCGAAGATTTGCGGCCCCAACTCGCTGTACTGGATGAACGGGTTGAGATGCTTCCGCAGGATCTTGGCGGCTTCCACCAACGCCATTTCCGGACCGATCGAGCCGTTGGTCCAGATTTCCAACGTCAATTTGTCGTAGTTGGTCTTCTGGCCGACGCGGGTCTCTTCGATCTCGTAACGAACGCGAACGACAGGGCTGTAGACGGCGTCGACCGGAATGATGCCGATCTCGACGTTCGGGCTGTGTTCCGTGGCCGGCACGTAACCGCGGCCGTTCTCTACGACCATCTCGATTCCGAACGGCACGTCTTCGGTCAACGTGGCGATGGCGTGATTCTTGTTGATCACCTCCACCATCTGGTCGTCCGCCTTCACGTCGGCGCCGGTGACTACGCCCTTGGTCTGCTTTTCAATGCGGATCACGCGGGTGCTGTCGCTGTGGTTCTTGACCACCAGGCTCTTGACGTTGAGCACGATATCAGTCACGTCCTCAACCACGCCGGGCAAGGTGGTGAACTCGTGCTGCGCCTTCTGGATTTTGACCTGGGTGATGGCGCTGCCCTCCAGGCTGGAGAGCAGAATCCGCCGCAGACTGTTGCCAACCGTCACGCCGAAACCGCGCTCGAACGGTTCCGCGACGAACTTCCCGTACGTCGAAGTCAACGTTTCTTGTTCGCACGTCACGAGACTGGGCAATTCCAGCCCACGCCATCGAATACGCATTAGAAGCCTCCGCGAAAAAAAGCTCTACTCGCCACGACCGACCAACCGCGTCGCCAGGCGGCCTTGCCGCCGGACCGCAGATCCCAGGCGATTACTTGGAGCAAAGTTCAATGATTAATTGCGTCTGAACCGGAATCGACACGTCGAAATCTTCGGGCAGCCGAGAAACCCGTCCTTCGGGAATCGGTCCGTCCACAAGCGACAAGAACTCGGGCACTTCGCGCCGGTTTTCCGCCAGATTCGCCTGCACAGCCTGCAAGCTCTTGGCGCGGTTCTTGACGCGAATCACGTCGCCCGGCTTGAGCAAGTAGCTGGGAACGTCCACGCGATGCCCGTTCACCGTAATGTGACCATGAGCCACCAACTGGCGAGCCTGGGCGCGGCTCTGTCCGAAACCGAGCCGATGCACCACGTTGTCCAGACGGCGCTCGAGCAGGCTCATCAACGTCGCCCCCGTATTGCCTTTGGAACGCTGGGCCTCGGAGTAATAGCGTCGGAACTGCCGTTCCAGCACGCCGTAGTAGTGCTTGACCTTCTGCTTCTCGCGCAAGTGCAAGCCGTAATCGGTCAGCTTGCCGCGACGATATTGATGCATGCCGGGCGCCGAATCGCGACGCTCCACGCCGCACTTCGGCGTATCGCAACGCGTTCCCTTGAGAAACAGCTTCATCCCCTCGCGGCGACAAAGGCGGCAAACAGGTCCAGTGTGACGAGCCATGTGTTTATTGCTTCAAAAATCCAAATTGATCGTACGAATGCGAATCAGACGCGACGTTTCTTCGGCGGGCGGCAGCCGTTGTGCGGCAACGGGGTCACGTCCTCGATGCTCTTGACGTTCAGACCGGCGGCCTGCAGCGCGGTGATGGCGCTCTCGCGCCCGCTGCCCGGGCCCTTGACCCGGACGTCGACCTCTTTGACGCCAAACTTGGCGGCCTTCTCTGCACACTGCTGAGCGGCGCACTGGCCGGCGAACGGGGTGCTCTTGCGGCTCCCCTTGAAGCCGCACGTCCCGGCGCTTGACCAACACAAGGTATCTCCCTTCGTGTCGGTGATCGTCACCGTCGTGTTGTTGAACGTGGCTTTGACATGCGCCACGCCCAAGGTGACGTTACGACGCACCTTTCGTCGCTTGCTCTTAGACACCGCTTGGCGCCTCCTGGTCGCTGATTCAAGTTTTCCGACAGTTATATTCGTTCAAACCGCAAACCGACGCGCGATTTGCGAAGGCCGGCAACGCCTGCGGGCCCAACGCCCGCAACACGGAAGCCCGGACGTTACTTCAAGTCCTTGACGCCCTTCTTGCCGGCCACGGTCTTCTTCGGGCCCTTGCGAGTCCGGGCGTTGGTTCGCGTACGCTGGCCGCGAACGGGCAGCCCGCGCCGATGACGCAAGCCGCGATAGCAGCCAATGTCACGCAGGCGGGCGATGTTCTGCGCCACCTGGCGGCGCAATTGACCCTCTACGACGTAGTCTTTGTCCAGCAATGCGGCCAGACGGGCCAACTCATCCTCAGCCAGGTCGCGAGCATGCGCCTGAGGATTAATTCCGGCCTTGTGGCAGAGCTCGCGCGCCACCTTCTTTCCGACGCCGTACAGATAGGTCAAGGAGATGACCGTAGGGCGATCATTCGGGATATCAACGCCCAATAAACGCGGCATAACTCGTGTGCTCCTTTGACCTTATCCCTGGCGCTGCTTGTGACGAGGATTATTGCAAACAACGAAAACTACGCCACGCCGACGGACGAGCTTGCAGTTTTCGCAGATTCGCTTGACGCTAGCGCGGACTTTCATGTGCCTAACTTTCCACTTCGGCGGATGATCGAAAGCGACTGAGTATAAGCCGGGGGGCCATGCGGATTCAAGCCCCCTTGAACCTGGGAAAATTGAAAATCAGACATCTTCGCCGTTCGGCCCCGCGGTCAGCGGCGCCGGCCCGTCTTGGGTCATGGCAATGGTGTGCTCGAAGTGGGCGCTCGCCTTGCCGTCTTTGGTCACCTGGGTCCAATGATCCGACAGGCCACGAACCTTTTGAGTGCCGACGTTCACCATCGGTTCGACGGCGATCACCAGGCCGGGGCGCAGCTCGAAATCGCCGTTGCGCAGCAGTTGCTTGCTGCAGAAATTCGGAACCTGGGGCTCCTCGTGCATTTCCCGGCCGATACCGTGACCGACGAACGTTTCGACCACGTAAAATCCATGGTCGCGGACGTATTTCTCCATCTCTCGCGCCACTTCGCTCCAGCGGCTCTTGACGGCCATCAGCTCGATCGCCAGGTCAAGCGTCCCTTTGGTGACGTCGAGCAGGCGTTGATTCTCGGCCGAGATGTTTCCGACGGCGCGAGTAACCGCGGCGTCTCCGCACCAGCCGGCCAGCTTGCAGCCCGTGTCGATGCTGACGACGTCCCCCTCGACCAGCTTGCGCGGTCCCGGTATTCCGTGCACGACCTCTTCATTCACGGAAATGCAGGTCACGGCCGGAAACGGCACTTTGCCCGGAACCCCCTTGAACAGGGGAATCGCGTCTCGCTGTTCAAAGTATTGTTCGATCGCCGCGTCGATCTCCCGAGTCGTCACCCCCGGCTTGACCAGCGCCTTCGCCTTCTGGTGCGCGTGCCAGACGACGAGGCCCGCCTCGCGCATCAAGGCAATTTCTCGGGGGGATCTCAGGTTCAACACGCTGCTTTGACTCCTATCACGCCGGGCTTTGTGTGCTCCGGGTTACATTTGGTTTCCTGTCGCTTTCGGCAACATTTGCCAAACGCTGACGGCGGCGGGGCCGCTCGCGTACAGCGCCAGTCCGGAAAGTCGGCCCTATTGAGGACCGCCTGCTTCAGCGACCGCCGACTTGATCCGCTCAAAAACCTCGTCGGGGGCGCCGTCCCCTTTGATCGTGTGCAAAATGCCTTTTTGCCGGTAATAGTCGAGCAACGGACGCGTCTGGTTCCAGTAGGAACGCAATCGCTCGGCGATGACTTCCGGTCGGTCGTCGCTGCGGCCGCGATCCGCCAACCGCTTGATGACGTCGGCGTCGTCCACCTTCAATTCCAGCACCAGATCAATCGGTCGCCCTGCGGCCTTCAACGTCCGATCCAACGCCTCGGCCTGCCGGAGATTCCGGGGGAACCCGTCGAACATCGCTCCCGCCAGGCAATCGTCGCTGGCCAGTCGCTCATCGACCAGCTTGAGCACAATCTCGTCCGGCACAAGCTGGCCGCTCGACATGTACGGCTCGGCCAGCGTTCCGGCCTGCGTATGCTGCCGCACCGCCTGCCGGAGCAACTCTCCGGTAGATAAGTGGGGGATGCCCAAGTACTTCACTAATCTGGCTGATTGGGTCCCCTTGCCGGCCCCTGGCGGACCCAAAAAAATTATCCGCATCGTGATTCCGGGCCCTTGGGCCGAATGCCTCCGTCTGGCGGCAAGCCTAACCTTTCCCTCGACAGACGCCCTTCATCGACGGACGGATTTCTCGAATCGATTGGCTTACGATTTTTCCAGCAGCCCCCGATAGTTCCTCATGACCAAATGGCTATCAATCTTCTGCACCAGATCAAACGCCACGCTGACCGCAATCAACAAGCCCGTGCCGCCGTAGAAGCTGGCAATCTGATAATCGATGCTCACCAGGTTAGCGACCATCATCGGCATGATCGCCACCAGCGCCAAGAAGCCGGCGCCGACGTACGTGATCCGCACCATGACCTTTTCCAGATAGTCCGCGGTCCGTTTGCCGGGGCGATAGCCAGGGATAAACGTGCCGAAGCTCTTCAGGTTGTCGGACATGTCCTTGGGATTGAACGTGATGGCCGTCCAGAAATAGCAGAAGAAGTAAATCAGCATCACGTACAGCACGTTATGCGTGAAGGACGTATAGGAAACGAAGGCCCGGGCCACTTCGGAGAGCAGACCGGCCTGGGGGAACATCTTGCTCAGCCAGTCGAACAACAGCGAAGGGAACATCAGCAGGCTGCTGGCGAAAATGATCGGCATCACGCCGGCCTGATTGACTCGCAACGGCAGGTACTGGCGGGTGCCGCCGTATACTCGGCGGCCGCGTACGTGCTTGGCGCTTTGGGTGGGAATCCGACGCTGGCCCTGGGTAATGAACACCACGCCGAACACGACGGCGATAAACAAGGCGACCAGCACGATCAGCTTGGCGACGCCCATCTCGCCGGGCGCGCCTTCCAGCACCAGATCCCCCTTGAACAGCGGCTTGAGCAGTTCAAAACCGGCCTTGGGCATGCGGGCCAGAATGCCCGCCATGATCAGCAGGCTGATCCCGTTGCCGATGCCAAACTCATCGATCTGTTCCCCGAGCCACATCAAAAAGATGGTGCCGGCCGTCATCGTCATCACGGAGACCAGATACCATGAGAAAGGCAGCGTATCGCCGACCAGGAACTGCGGGGCCACCATCTTCTGGCCGACCAGCACCGAGACGTAAAACCAGCTCTGGAACATGCACAGCACAACGGTGGCGTAACGGGTCCACTCGTTGATCTTCTTGCGACCGCTCTCCCCCTCTTTTTGCAATTCCTCCAACGGCTTCCAGACGCTACCGAGCAGTTGGAAGATAATCGAGGCGGAAATGTACGGCATAATGCCCAGGCCGAAGATCGTGGCCTGGTCCAACTGCGAAGCGCTGAACGTGGCCACGTTTTCCAGAATCTTGCCGAGCCCCTGATCGCCGGTCTGCGAGAACAAGCTCTTCGACTGGTCGACGATCGGCAGCGGAATCCAGGAGCCGATGCGATAGATGCCAAGCAATCCGAGCGTCAGCAGGATCTTGGTGCGCAGCTCCGGAATCGTGAAGACGACGCGAAGTTTTTCCCACATGGTGCGGTCGGTCCTTTTTGACTAGGCGGCAATCTGCCGGAAGCGGCGGGCCTTCCGTCCATGAAGGGCCGGTACGCCGGACCGGGCGGCCATTCTCGTTCCTGCAAAGCCTTGCCGGCGGTCTGCCGCGAGCGGCGCCAGCTCGGCTCCGGCCGTCGCGAGTTGAGCGGTGCATGCCGCGTCGCCCTGCGCCGCAGGACTGCGACAAAACGTCGCCCGCCGCCCAGTCTCAGGCTTTGGATTTCGCTTTCTGTTTGCGGGTGGCTTTGACGACCGGCGCCTTGCCCGGCAGCACCACGGCTTCGCCCCCGGCCGCCTTGATCTTTTCCAAGGCCGACTTGCTGAAGCGGTGCGCGGAAATCTTCAACTTCTTCGTCAGCTCGCCGTCGCCCAGCACCTTGAACACGTCGTAGCGACCGTTCACGCGGCCCATCGCCTCCAACGCCTCAGGAGTGACTTCGGCGCCGGCCTCGCACCATTGCTCCAGATCGCCAACATTGATCGTTTTTACCTGCAGCGCCCAGCGGTTGTTGAAACCGCGCTTGGGAATTCGCCGCGAGAGGGGCATCTGACCGCCTTCAAAGGCGGGATGCGCCGACCAGCCGGCCAGTTGCCCCTGCCCCTTGTGGCCGCGACCGGCCGTCTTGCCGTGGCCGGAGCCCGGACCGCGACCGACGCGAGTTCGCTTCTTGTGTTTCTTGATCCCGCGATTGACGTCGTGCAAATTCATTACAGCGTGACTCCCCTCAAGCGTTCCGTATCTTGCCGCGAGCGGAGACTCTGCAGCGCGTTAATGGTGGCCTTGACCAGGTTGGCCGGATTGGTCGAGCCGAAGCTCTTCGTCAGAATATCATGAATTCCGGCCGCATCGCAAACCGCACGCACGCTGGCGCCGGCCTTGACGCCGGTCCCGGGCCGGGCGGGCACCAGCACCACGTGGGCGGCCCCGAAGCGCCCCTCCACCGTGTGCGAGATGGTCGGCCCGTTCAACTCAATCTCCTGCATGTTCCGCGTGCCGTCTTTGACGGCCTTTTCCACCGCCGGAGGAACCTCGTTGGCCTTGCCGTATCCCCAGCCGACTTTGCCTTTGCCGTTCCCAACGACGACCATCGCCGTGAAGCTGAATCGCCGGCCGCCTTTCACGACGGCGGCACAACGTCGAATCTTGACGACCTTGTCGATCAATTCGCCTCGACTGCCGGATGCGGTGGTGGACACGGTGCTGCTACTCCTCGCGCTGAACCTCCGGCCTGGCGCGCCGAAGATTTATTGACTGTAATACTTTGATTGGTTGTCGACTGGACTGTCTTGTTTTGGGCGATTTGGCGCCCGGCCCTTGCCTTGCCGCCTAGGGCTTTCTCTTTCCTGCCTGGCTCATTCCGCTGCTAGAATACCAGACCGGCCTCGCGGGCCGCATCGGCCAACGCGGCGACCCTTCCATGGTACTGGTATTCGCGGCGATCAAAAGCCACTTCTTTAATTCCGGCCGCCAGGGCACGCTCGGCAATCGCCTTTCCGACTGCCTGAGCGGCCGACTTATTGCCGCCGTAAGACAGCTCGCCGCCCAGGTCCTTTTGCGCGGTACTGGCCGAAGCCAGCGTGCGCCCTTCGGCGTCGTCGATGATCTGCACGTAAATGTGCTTATGGCTGCGGAACACGCTCAAACGCGGGCGGGACGCATCCCGCTTAATGCGATTGCGGACGCGGAACCGACGCCGCTGACGTTGTCTGATGATCGTCTTTTCGTGCTTCACGTCGCTTTTCCTGCTTCGTCGCTTTGCCTGCTGGTCTGCGTTGCTCGCCTCTGCCATGCAGGGGGCAGCGCCGCATCGGTGTACAAAGCGTTGTTGATCTGACCTATTGTCTTGCCTGGACCGTTGGAGCTTGGATTACTTGGTCATCGCCTTGCCGGCCTTGCGGCGCACCGCTTCGCCTTCGTAGCGAATGCCTTTGCCCTTGTAAGGCTCCGGCTTGCGGACTCCGCGGACCTCGGCGGCAAACTGACCGACCTGCTGCTTGTCGACCCCTTTGACTACCACGTGCGTTTGGTCGGGACACGTGACCTGGAGCGTCTTGGGGATCTTCATGTGGACTTCGTTGGCGAACCCGACGCGGAGTTGCAACGTGTCGCCTTGAATGGCGCCCAGGTAGCCGACGCCGACAATCTCCAACCGCTTTTCATAGCCCTGCGTCACGCCGTGAAACATGTTCTGGACCAGCGCCCTGGTCAGGCCGTGCAGCGCACGCGCCTGGCGAGAATCGCTGTTACGCGCCACGCGAACCAGGTTCTCCCCTTCGTCGAACGTTAGCGACACTTCGCGGCGAAACTCGCGTTCGAGCTTGCCGAGAGGCCCCTCCACCGAGAGTTTGTTGCCGCTGAGAGCGACCTTGGCGCCGGCGGGAATCGAAACTGGTTTGTTGCCGATACGAGACATTTCAATACGCCTTCTTCCGCGTGAGGCCGCAAAGTCTACTGCACTCGCAACCCAAACCGCGCTTCCAACAGTTGACGGAGTTTACCAAAGCTCGCAGAGGACTTCGCCGCCCAGGTGACGCTGCCGCGCTTCGCGGTCGCTTACCACGCCTCGGCTGGTGCTGATGATCGAAATGCCCAATCCGTTGAGAACAGGACGCAATCCGTCGGCGCCGCGATAAATGCGGCGGCCTGGCTTGCTGACCCGCTGGATGTGGCGAATCACGCGCTCGCCGTTGGGCCCGTATTTCAGGTGCAAGCGCAGTTGCCGACTCGGCTGTGCCTCGAGTTCTTCGAAGTCCCAGATATAGCCTTCGCGCTTCAGCACTTCGGCCAGACCGCGCTTGACTTTGGACAACGGCATTTCAACGCTGGGCCGCTCGACTCGCACCGCGTTGCGGATGCGGGTCAACATATCGGCGATGGGGTCAGTCATCATCGTGCTAAGTCTTCCCTTTACCAACTCGCCTTCTTGAGCCCTGGAATTAACCCCTGGTCCGCCAGCTTGCGGATGCAAATCCGGCAGAGCCGGAATTTGCGGTACACGGCGCGAGGCCGTCCGCACATCTGGCACCGCGACTCGCGGCGGGACGAAAATTTCGGCGTTCGGTTCGCCTTTGCAATCTTTGATTTACTCGCCATGAAGATCGTTACTCGCTGTGTGGAAAGCCAACGGCGTCAAAGACGTCAAGGGCCGGAAGGTCGGAAGCTTCCGTCGCAGGGTCCTGGCCGCCGTTACTCGCTCCTGTCTGCATGTCCAATTGCTAGCCGGCCGCCCGGCCCTTGCCGGCGGTTTCTTCAGTCTTGAACGGCATGCCGAACCCTCGCAACAACTCTCGCGATTCATCGTTGCTCTCGGTCGACATCACCATCGTAATGTTCATGCCCTGCACGCGGTGGTACTTGTCCGGATTCAATTCCGGGAACACCAACTGTTCGACCAACCCCAGGCTGTAATTTCCATGACCGTCGAACGCGTTCGGCTCGAGACCGCGGAAGTCGCGAACTCGAGGCAAGGCGATCGAAATCAGCCGGTCGAGAAACTCGTACATTCGCGTTCCCCGCAAGGTCACCTTGCAGCCGATTTCCTGTCCTTCACGCAAGCGGAAATTGGCGACCGATTTGCGCGCCCGGGTCACGGCGGGCTTCTGCCCGGAAATCAGCGTCAGGGCGGAGACCGCCTCTTCCAGATGCTTCTTTTCCGAAATGGCCGAACCGACGCCCATGTTGATCACGATCTTTTGCAGACGCGGCAACGAGAGCCGATTCTTGCGGCCAAGCTTTTTGGCCAGGGCCGGCAGCACTTCTTTTTCGTAGCGTTCTTGCAGTCGGGGTGTGGAAGCCATGATTCTCTACGGCGGCGCGGGGGCCGCCTCAAATTGCCGTTTTATTTTGAATTCAGGATTTTGCCGCAGCCGGCCGGGTCTTGCTTCGCGGCGGAGCCAGCGGCCCCGCGCTCTGCTTGCACTTCTTGCACAACCGCTCCTTGCCGCCGTCGGCCGTCGCCCGCACTCCGGTCCGCGCCGCGGCATTGCACGACGGGCAAACCAGCAGCACGTTGGAGATCTGGATCGGCATCTCCTTCGACAACCGGCCGCCCTGCGGGTTACGCTGGCTGCGTCGCATGTGTTTGTAGACGCGGTTCACGCCTTCGACCACCAGCTTGCCGGCTTCGCGATTGATCTTCAGGACCTTGCCGCGCACGCCCTTGTCGTTGCCGGTAATGATTTCTACTGTGTCGCCAACTCGAATGTGCATCACACCACCTCTGCCGCGAGGCTGACGATTTTCATGAAATTCTTTTCGCGAAGCTCGCGGGCCACCGCGCCAAAGATGCGGGTTCCGCGCGGGTTGCCGTCATTGTCGACGATCACCAACGCGTTCTGGTCAAACCGCACATAGCTGCCGTCGGGGCGCCGCGTGGGTTGCTTGCATCGCACGATCACGCCGCGGACGATGGCCTTCTTCTTGATATCGCTGCCGGGCAACACGGCCTTGACGCTGCAAATGATCACGTCGCCCAGGCCGGCGGTGCGGCGGTGACTGCCCCCTAGCACCTTGATACACATGACTTCCTTGGCGCCGGTATTGTCGGCGACGGCAAGTCGGGTCTGCATCTGGATCATGACTTACGCACCTTCCGCTTCTTCTGTCGCCGCGTCTTGTAATCGCGCGGCCGCCCGCATGGCCGCAATGTCGACCGCCTGGCTCTTGCTCACCACCCGCACCAGCTCCCACCGCTTGAGCTTGCTCTTGGGGGCGCACTCGACGATTTCGACCGTGTCGCCCACGCCCGACTCTTCTTTCTCGTCGTGTACGTGGCAGACCGTCTTGCGGTGCAGAATCTTGCTGTACTTCGGGTGCTTGACCAGCCGCGGAATCTCCACGCGACGGCTCTTGGCCATCTTGTCACTGGTTACAATTCCGATCGCTACTCGCTTGGGCATCAGTCGGTTCCCTTCCGAGCACGCTCGCCTTGAATGGTCTTGACGCGTGCGATCAAGCGACGCTGCTTGCGCAATTCGCTGGAGGCCGTCAACCGCTCCGTCTGGGCCTTGATCCGCAGACGAAACAGGTTTTCAGCCGTTTCCTTGAGCGTCAACTGCAACTGCTCGTCGCTCATTTCTCGCAGTTCGGCGGCTTTGGTCATGGCTCGTGCTTTACTTGACTTGGCGGCGCCGAATCCGGCGCCTGACAATCCCGTTTATCGTAACTTCCCATCAGCGTGCGGCCGTTGTCCCGTTCGCCGCCGCTCTGTGCTCCGCCGTTCTCGCGTGCGAGCCGGCAGACCGTCCACTTTGCTTAGATGGTCCGGCGGCGGACAAAGCGCACGCGCACCGGCATCTTGTGGGCCAGACGCCGGAAGCAGATTCTCGCCGCTTCTTCGGTCACGCCCGAAATCTCGTACAACACCGTGCCGGGCTTGACCACGGCGGCCCAGAACTCCGGCTCCCCCTTGCCTTTACCCATGCGGGTTTCGAGCGGGATCGAAGTTACGGACTTGTGAGGAAACACGCGGATGTAAAGTCGCCCTTCGCTGCGCAGGTACTGCTGGGCGCCGATACGTCCGGCCTCGATCGTGTTGGCGCTGATCCAGCCGGCCTGAGTGGCCTGAAGACCGAAATCGCCGAACACGACGCGATTGCCTCGCGTGGCGTTACCTCTTATACGTCCTCTTTGGCTTTTTCGGTGCTTGACCCTCTTGGGCATCAGCGCCATGGATTTCGTCCTCTTGATACATGCCTTGATTGACCCAAACCTGCACCCCGATGTGCCCCTGCGCCGTCATGGCCTCGGTGAAGCCGTAGTCGATCTTCGCTCGCAACGTCGACAGCGGAATAGAGCCGGCGCTTTGCTTCTCTCGCCTGGCCATTTCCGAGCCGCCGAGACGACCGGCCAACTGAATCTTCACGCCCTTGGCGCCGGCCTCCATGGTCTGCTCGAGCGCCCGCTTCATCGTCCGCCGGAAGCTGGCTCGCTTGCTCAACTGCTCGGCGATATCTTCGGCGACCAACTGAGCTTGAATCTCGGGCCGCGAAATCTCCTCAATCTTGATGTTGATCCGGCGACCGACGAGCGCCTGCATTTCCGCCTGCAACCGCTCGACTTCCTGGCCCTTGCGGCCAATGATGATCCCCGGCCGCGCGGTGTGCAGCACGACCTTGACTTCATCCCGCGTCCGCTCGATCTCGATCTTCGGAATCCCGGCGAACCGATACTTCTTCTTGACGAAGTTCCTCAGCTTCTGGTCTTCCAGCAGCAGTTCGCTGTACTCCTGCTTGGACGCGTACCAGCGGCTCTTCCAGCCGACCATGATGCCGGTGCGAAAGCCGGTGGGATTGACTTTTTGACCCATCGTAAATCCTGCTGCTTATGACCTGTCGTCAGGCCGAAATATTGCCAATTGGGACTATTGCCAGTCGGGATTGTCGACCGCCACGCGAATGTGGCTCATCCGCTTCTTTACCATGAACGCCATGCCGCGCGCCCGCGGGCGAATCCGCTTTAACATCGGGCCTTCGTCGACGCGGGCGTCGACCACGACCAGGTTCTGCAGATTCTGAGCCCGGCGATCCTCGGCGTTGCCCAAGGCGCTCTTCAGCACCTTCTCCAGCAGCCGCGCGCCGCGCTGCGGCTGGTACCGCAAAATATCCAAAGCCTCATCGGCGTGCTTGCCCCGGATCAGGTCGGCCAAAGGCCGGACCTTGCGGGCGCTGATCCGAGCGAAGCGGTGAACGGCCTCGTAAGCCATGCGAGCGTGTCCTCTCTTACGCCTTTCGATTTACCTTTTGCCGCCCTTGCCGCCGTGCCCGCGGAAGGTGCGAGTGGGAGCGAACTCGCCCAACTTATGGCCGACCATATCTTCCGTCACGAACACTTTCATGTGCGTTTTACCGTTATGCACCATGAACGTATGGCCCACAAATTCCGGCACAATCGTGCAGGCCCGGGCCCACGTCTTGATCGGAGCCTTCTGCCCCTGCTCGTCGAGTTTCTGGACCTTCATGTACAACTTTGGGTTGACGAAGGGCCCTTTTTTCAGCGATCTTCCCATGCTTCAGCCGCTATCCTAAATCTTGAGTTGACCATACCGACGCGACCGGCGTCGCCGCACGATCGCCGAGTTCGAAGGCTTCCGCCGGTTGCGAGTTCGGCCGCCCTTGGCCAGCTTGCCGGTCGGACTGACCGGATGCCGACCGCCCTTCGTGCGGCCCTCGCCGCCGCCGTGCGGATGGTCGATCGGATTCATCGACGTGCCGCGCACGTGAGGCCGACGCCCCATCCAACGTTTGCGCCCGGCCTTGCCGAGCACGATGTTCATGTGATCCGCATTACCCGTCGTGCCGATGGTGGCCCGGCAGGTGGCGGGAACGCGGCGAATTTCACCGCTGGGCAGCGTGATCTGAGCCCAGTTGGCGTCTCGAGCGGCTAGCGTGGCGGCGACGCCCGCCGAACGGCACAGCACGCCTCCGCGGCCAGGCTGCAATTCGACACAGTGAATGGCCGTGCCCAAGGGAATATTCTTCAACGGCAGGCAATTGCCCACCGCCGGCGGCGCGTCCGGGCCGCTCATCAGTTCGGCGCCGACCTGCAGGCCGTTAGGGGCCACGATATAGCGCTTCTCGCCGTCAACATAATACAGCAAGGCGATGCGGGCGCTGCGATTCGGGTCGTACTGAATCGAGTGCACCTTGGCGGGCACGCCGTCCTTGTTACGACGAAAATCAATCAGCCGGTACTGCTGCTTGTGGCCGCCGCCGCGATGCCTTGCGGTAATGCGCCCCTGGTTGTTGCGTCCGCCCGTCTTGCGCTTGGGCACAAGCAGGGTTCTTTCCGGCTTCGCGCCTGGCGTGAGCTCAGCGAAATCACTGACGCTGGCGCCACGGCGCCCGGCGGTAGTCGGCTTGTAACGACGAATTCCCATGACTTAACTGCTTTCGCTCAATCCCTGCTTTGAACCCCGTGCTTGCGATCCGGGCGTCCTGCCGCCGCGCCACGCGGCAACAGACGCACTCTCGCCTAGAAGAAGTCGATGCGATGCTCCGAGTGCAGCTTAACGATCGCCTTTTTCCAGTCCTTGGTCGCCGAACTGCGGAACCGACTGCGACGCGGCTTGCCTTTGCGATTCAACGTATGAACGTGAAGCACCTTGACATTGAACATCTCCTCGACCGCCCGGCGCACGTCATACTTGTTCGCCAGCCGATTGACCTCAAACGCGTACGCATTGTACCGCGTCGAGCGGTGCATCCCCTTTTCAGTGACCAGCGGCCGCAACAGGATCTGATGCGGCGACAGGTTCAACGTGGGCGTTTCGGCGACGGGCTCGGCCATGATCGTGATCCGTTTTACTGAACGTTTCTATCTTCTTCGAGCGTCACCACTTCCAGGCGGCGACGCCACTGCGACTTACTACTCTTATATCCAGACTGCCTAATCGGCGACGGCGGAATCCGCAGCAGCGGCCCCGGCCGCCCGAGCGCGAATTGCGTCCAACGCAGCCTTAGTGATCAACAACCGGCGCGGAGTCAGGACATTAAGCGCGTTCAAGCCCGAGACCGGCGAAACCGTCACCCCGGCAATATTCCTGGCGCTTTTATACACATTGACGTCGTGACCGGCAGTGGCGACCAGCAGGCTCGCCCCGTCGCACTTAAGGGCCTTCAGAATAGCAGCCATCTCCTTGGTCTTTGGCGCCTGAAAGGCCAGGTCGTCAATCACAACCAGTTGCTCGTCGCGAATCTTGGCGGCCAGCGCCATCCGCGTTGCCAACTGGACCGCCTTGCGAGGCAAACGATAGCTCCAGTCACGAGGACGCTTGGCGAAGATATGCCCGCCCCCGCGACGAACGCCGCTGCGGCGCGAACCCGCACGGGCGTTGCCGGTTCCTTTCTGGCGGTACATCTTCTTGGTCGTGCCGGCAACCTCGGCGCGACTCTTCGTCCTGGCCGTACCGAGACGCTGATTGGACTGATACATGACCACAACATCATGCAACAACTGCTTGTTGATGTGAGGAGCGATCGCGGTCGGCTCAATCTCGTAACTGCCGACTTGACTTCCAGACCGATTATAAACAGGCAAAACCGCCATGGGATTCCAGCCGAACTTAGAGTTTGTTGGTTTCGCGAATGATCAAATAGCCGCCATTCGGCCCCGGCACGGCGCCATGCACCAACAGCAGATGATTCTCAACGTCAACGCTGACAACCCGCAGATTCCGCACGGTGCTGCGAGCATTGCCGTGACGCCCGGCCATGCGAACACCCTTAAAGCTGCGAGCCGGAGACGTATTACAACCCGTCGAGCCAGCATGGCGATGCACCTTCTTCACGCCGTGGCTGGCACGCTGCCCTTTGAAGCCGTGACGCTTCATCACGCCGGCAGTGCCGCGACCCTTGGAGACGCCGGTCACGTCAATCATCTTGACGCCTTCCAGCAAGCCGACGGAAAGCTCCTGGCCGACCGTGCAATCCGCAGCATCGACGCGAAACTCTCGCACGAATCGCTGCGGCTCACAATCAGCGCGAGCAGAAAGCTCAGCGCCGCCGGCGGCCAGACGTTTTGACCGCTTGCTTTCCAGCCGGGCAACATGACCACGCTGGGCGCGACTTGCCAAACGACGAGGCCTGTCTCCGTAACCCACCTGCACGGCCGAGTATCCATCACGCTCCGGCGTACGAAGCTGTAGAACCCGACACGGACCCGCCTGGATCACGGTCACCGGAACCGCCCTTCCGGCATCATCAAATATTTGCGTCATCCCGACCTTGCGGCCGAGCAAGCCAATCGCCATAGTTTGCGCCTTGTGGTCTGTCGCCTGCGGGAGATGCGAACAAGTTCGCAAATTACCCGCCAAGCATCCGGTCCATACTCCCCAACCCACCTGAGGCGACAAAGAAGGGCCGCTCCCAGGAGATCCAGGTGGTTATCGGTATTGGATCAATGGCGACTCGAGGCCTTGATCTTAATGTCAACGCCAGCCGGAAGACTCAACTTATTGAGAGCCTCAATCGTCTTAGCCGTCGACTGCACAATGTCGATCACCCGCTTGTGCGTACGAATCTCAAACTGCTGCCGAGCCTTCTTGTCAACGTGCGGCCCGGAAAGCACCGTATACCGCTCGATGCGAGTAGGCAACGGAATCGGACCATGCACTTCCGAGCCCGTTCGCTTGGCCGTGTCGACGATTTCAGCGGCACTCTGATCCAGAACGGAGTGGTCATAAGCCTCCATCCGAATCCGAATTACCTCACTCGAATGACCAGCCACGAACGCACTCCCAAGTGAATCAACATCCTATTTGCCAAGCACTCTCTGCCATTCCTGGCTGAGGGGCGAACCGACGATCTTAAGAGCTTTTCAAAATAGTGTCAATGGCCTCGAACGGGGAATTTTGCGAACCGGGGCTGGCACGGAACCGGCGATTGCCGACTCGTCGCTTACGGGCTCGTCAATTCGAAATCGACGGCGCCGCCGGCCGCCGGCACTTCCGCCGTGAGCTGCGATTGCCCGAGCATGCTGTATCGCGGCGGCAGACTTTCCGTGGCCCCGACGTTGGCGGGCATTTCGTTCGGCCCCAGCGTCGAGCCGTCGGGCTTCAGCATGCGGCTGATCGTGACCTGATAGGAGCCGCCAAATTCGCTGGTTTGAGACGTGACGGTCCTGAGGCGGTAAACGCCGCTGTCATCGGTCATTCCGGCCAGACTTGCAAAGGCGGCCGGATTGGAGCTTTGAAAGTAAATCATCGCGCCCGGCAACGGCTCTCCGTCGAGCGTCACCTTGCCGCTGACGGGCACGTCGACCAGGGCGGCGCCCGGACTGCCGCCGCAGCCAGGAGCCGCAAGCGACAAGAGCAAGGCGCCGAGGCCGTAACAAAGCGTCGCGACGTTGCGGCGAGGGGCGGCGATCTTTGCGTAAAACCGTTCGTTCATTAGGGATGTTCTCCTGCATGGAACTCAGCCCGGAGACCGCACGGACGGCTATTTGCGACCGTCGTCGGTAATGGGCGGGAATTTTTTTCCGCGACCAGCGAGCTAGAAATCGCCGACCGAAGCCCCTTCCGCCATCGTGCCGAGCCGGCGCAGGATCTCCAGGCTGGTCGCATCCGCGAAAAACCTCGTGGAGCCGTCGGCCATTGCCGCCTGGCAGCCGCCGGGATGCAGACTGCCGGCATTGCCCCAAGTGGCGAGAATGCCCATCTGAGGCTGCGGCGGGGGCGAGCCATAGGGCCAGTTAATGTAATTGATGCCGTTACCCGAAGCGCCGTAGAGGCTCACCCCTTCCATGACCCAGCCGCGATAACCCCAGCGAACGCCGTTGCCGTTACGGTAGATGAGCGTCGTTTCACAGAACGCGGTCGTATTGCTTGTGCCGTCCGTAACGCTGGCCATACTGCTATCGCTGTTGGCGCCGAACATCGCCCGCAGCCTGTCGATGCCGTTGGCCGTGTAGTAGGTCTTCCAGCCGTTCGGGTAGCTGAATTCGTAGCCCGGCTGCGTGCAGAAATCATAGCAGGAGCCCGCGCCATAGAGCTGGCTCAGCTTGGAGATCGAGTAATAGGGGGTCGGATCGTTTGTGCCGTTGCCCGCGCAGGCCCGCGGCCCCGAATCGCTGGGGCAATAAAAAACTGGGACCTGGGTCGCCATCACCACGTCGTTTCCGACGGTCGCCGGGTCGGCAGCCAGCGGAGTGCCGCCGCCGACCAGGCATCCGCCCGCCGAGGCATTGAACTTGTAGCGGCCATAGAGCGCCTGCTGTTCCAGCATAGGAAGCATCACCACGAAACCGGAGAGATTCATCGCCGCGTTGATCGGGGCGTAGGTGGCCGCGCCGCCGTACCCCTGATTCAACGTCGACGGCGGAAACTTGCGATGCAGATCGTGGTAGTTCTGCAAGGCCACGCCGAGTTGCTTGAGGTTGTTCGTGCATTGCGAACGTCGCGCCGCCTCGCGGGCCGCTTGCACCGCCGGCAGCAGCAAGGCAATCAGAATCCCGATGATCGCGATGACGACCAACAGCTCAACCAGCGTGAAGCCTCGCGGCCAGCGCGGACGGGGAGAAACGACAAACTCCATGCAAAGCTCCTGCCGGGAAAGCAAACAGTCGTGACAAGGGAGGGCCAGGCAGTCGATCGGCGGTTGGCGGTCGCGTGGCGTCGCCTGCCGCTGAAGTCGCTACGCAAGAAATTCTAATCGGAATAACATCTAATAGAAATGGATTACATGGCTTTTAGGCGGGCTGAATTGGCGCAGAGTTAAAATGCAGCTACCGCAGAAGCCGACCGCCCCTTCCTTAAGGGGGCGGCAATCTGCATGGCAGGCGTGAAGCGCGCAACGACAAACGGAGCTCGGTTGCCGAAATGCGGCGGAAGGCCGCCAGAACTCCGCTATGGACGATGAGGAGCAAGGCGGAACGCTCCGCGGCCGGGCGCAGCGTTTCAACAATGATCGCCCGGCTGTTCAAAACTCCACGTTTTTGCGGCCAGGCGTCGGCCGCAAAACGCCCCCGCGGCTGCGAACGGCTTCGCGAGACCTAACTGGCAGTCATTTGCTCTCGAGAGCAAAGTCAAAGGTCCCGCCCTCGGCGCCGACCTCCGCCGAGAGGGTCGTGGCGTCGAGTTGGGAGTATTTGGACGGGAGTTGCTCCGTCGCGCCGGCCATGGCGGGAGGTTCGCCGGGCGCCGGGGGCGAACCATCCGGCTTGAGCATCTGACTGATCGTCACTTTGCACTCGCCCTGCAGGCTGCTTTCCATGCCTTGCAATTGATAGGCGCCTTGATCGTCGGTGGTCCCGACAAAGATGGTGGGTGGCACGCCGGTAAGAAAGACAACCTGGGCGCCCGACAGCGGCTTTCCGTCGAGAGTCACAGTGCCTTTGACCGGCAGCGTCGCAACTTTCGGCGCCTCGGCGGAACGGTTGCAGCCCAGCACCGCGATGCTAGCCAGCACCATATACGATAAGTGTCGCATCAGAGAGATCCTTAGTGAGCCGCGCGGTTGCCGCCCGCCACAATGACGGCGGGCGGCAAGCGAATTGTCAATTTAGAAGTCACCAATCGAAATGCCGTCGGCGATCGTGCAGAGCGCACTCAGCACGGTCAGGTCCGTCGACTCCGGAATGAAACGGACCGATCCGTCCGCCATCGTCACGTTGCAACCGCCCGGATGGAGACTGCCTGCCATGCCCCACGAGGCGACTCGCCCAACCTGAATCGCGTAGGTGGGTGGCCCGGTGTAGTACGTCCAGCAATTAATCGGACTGCCGCAAAGAGCCTGCTTCGGCGAGCCGTCGATGAGACTGTAAAGCGTCACGCCGTACATCACCCAGCCGCGATACCCCCAGGCATTGCCATTGCCGTTAAGAACCGTCAGCGTCGTTTCAATGAAAGCCGCCGTGTTGCTGGCGCCGTCCTTAACGAGCGCGAGACTGCTATTGCTGTTCTGGCCGAATAGCGTCCTGCGATTGAGATAGTTGTTGGTGGCGTACCAGGACTGCCAACTGTTCGGATAAGAATACTCGTAGTTCGGCTTGGTGCTGAATTCGTAATTGGTCCTGGCCCCCAACAGCGATGTGCCGCTGGAGATTCCATAGGCGCCGCCGGTCGACATGGTCTTTGCGCCGTCGTCGCTCGGACAGAGGAACGCCGGCAACTGCGTTGACACGACCGCGTCGTTTCCGCCCACGGGAGTCCCCGCGACGGGATAGGGCACCTTGCCATTGTAGATACTGTCACAAGCAGAGGCGTTCATGTTGTAACGAGCGTACAACGGTTGCAATTCCATGAACGGCAGCATCAACACAAACCCGCTCGTGTTCATGATGTTGTTGTAAGCCAGGACGGGCGCGGCGCCTTCCGCGCCGTAGTTCAGCCCGCCCGGCGGAAAGACGCGGTGCGTGTCGTGATAATTCTGTGCGGCCAGGCCGATCTGCTTCATGTTGTTCGTGCATTGCGATCGCCGGGCCGCCTCGCGCGCGGCCTGTACGGCCGGCAGCAGCAGCGCAATCAGAATGCCGATGATGGCAATCACGACCAGCAGTTCGACCAGGGTAAATGCTTGCGACCGGCGCAAGCGCAAGCGAGTGGCGGAGAGCATGCAAAAAGCCTCCCAGCGGAGAGAAAAGGGGATGGAATGAGTCGCTAAGAAATTGCGGAGATACGCTACGTAGGGAACCTTGTTAGCCCCAAGTTATTCTTGAGCGTTTCACAGAAATCCGGTGGGAGCCGTCTGGCAGTTGCCGAGCTGAAGACAAAGCCGCTGCGCCGCGAAGTACGATCCGAAATGCCTGCCCCGCCTTGAAACAAGCTGCGTGCGACCTGACATCGCCGCAATCCTCAACGAATTCTAGCGACGACCGCCGAGCACTTAAAGCATATTTTGTCGATATTTTTTATTACCTATTCCGTGGAACTCCAGGCAGCGCAAACGTTTAATCTCTGCGCATGCGGCGAGGCCAGCGCCGCTGAAAAAGAATGGAAGCGCACCGAGAATTGGACGCGCCGCGAGCAAGCAAGAATGCCGACGGCGGTGTTTAAACGCGGCGAAGTCGCCGAGCTTAGAGAAACGCGTCCAGGACTTCCTGGGGCGCTGGACCATAGGAAGTCGGCTCCATCGAGCAACTGGCCCGCCCTTGGCTCAGGCTGCGAATGGCGCTGGAGTAGCCAAACAGGTTGGCCAGCGGCGCCTCGGCCTTGATGGCGGTATTGCGACCTCGGACCTGCGTGTCGGTAATGATGGCGCGGCGCTGTTGCAGATCGCTGACGATGTCTCCCAGATGCTCTTCCGGAGTCGTGATGTCGAGCTTCATGATCGGCTCCAGCAGCACGATGCCGGCTTGCTGCAGACCTCGGCGAAAAGCGTCTGCCGCAGCGCGTCGGAAGGCGACTTCGTTGGAGTCCTCGCGGGCTTCGCCGCCGAGCACGGTGACCTTGGCCTTCAAGAGCGGAAAGCCCAGCGATCCGCCGCCATGGGATTCTTCGCTCAAGGCGTCGAGCACGGCCTGCAGAAACGCCGGCGGAATGCCTTCGGTCTTGCCCGGCCAGACGGTGACGGCCTTTTCGCCGTCTTCGTAAGGCTCCAGGCGAATCTTGACGCGCGCGAACATGATTTGTCCGGCCGTCTGTTGATTGCACTCGCCAACGACTTCGACGGCGTTTTTGACCGTTTCTCGATAGCTGACGCGCGGCTTATGGACGCGAACATTGAGGTTGAAGTCGCGCAGCAGGCGGTGCTTGATGACTTCCAGGTGCAGTTCGCCCATCCCGCTGATCAGCGTCTGCCCGGTCTCTTCGCTGGTCAGCGCACGGAACGTCGGATCCTGGCGGCGGAGCATATCGAGCGCATCGGCCAGCTTCTTGCGCTCGGCCGAACTTTCCGGCTCGATGGCCATCGAGATCACGGTCTCGGGAAATTGAATCGACTCCAACAAAATCGGCTGCTTGGCGTCGCTGAGCGTGTCGCCGGTGATTGAATGGCGCAGCCCGATGATGCCGACGATGTCGCCGGCTTCCACGCGTTCAATTTGCTCTTTGCGGCTGGCCTGGACGTGCCACAATTGGGCGACATTCTCCTTCTTATCCTTGCCGGGATTGTATGCGCGGGTATTGGCGCAGAGCGTGCCCGAATAGACGCGGACGTAGTGCAAATCGCCATGGCGCTCCGCCTGGATCTTGAACACCAGGCCGCAGAACGGCTCGTCGGCGTCTGGTTTGCGGGCCAGCTTTTTGTCGGGATGCTTGGGATCGATTCCTTCGACGGGCGGCCGGTCGGCCGGACTGGGCAGGTAATGCGCCACCGCGTCGAGCAGCGGCTGGACGCCGATGTGGTCCAAGGCGGAACCGCAGAGCACCGGCACGATCAGTTGGTGGACCGTGGCCTCGCGCAGCGCCTTGCGAATCAGCTCCTCCGGGACGGGCGCTTCGGCAAGCGCCAGCTCCATCAGCTCGTTGCTGTAGTCGTACAGTTTCTCGAGCATCTGGTCGCGCCACAGACGGGCTTCGTCCGCCAGATCTTCGGGAATCTCGTCCTCGGCGACGCCGGCGCCGAGGGTTTCGGGATCGAACGTGAGCAATTTCATGCTCACCAGATCGATCACGCCTCGGAACGCCCCGGGCATGTGGGGCGGGCCGACGCCGACGGGCAATTGAATGGCCACGGGATTGGCTTCCAGCCGCTCCTTGATTTCATCGAGCACGGCATAAAAATCCGCGCCTTCGCGGTCCATCTTGTTGATGAACGCAATCCGCGGCACGTGATACTTGTTCGCCTGGCGCCAGACGGTTTCGCTTTGCGCCTCCACGCCTTCCCGAGCGCTGAAGATCACCACGCCGCCGTCCAGCACGCGCAGACTGCGTTCCACCTCGGCGGTGAAATCGACGTGACCGGGCGTGTCGATCAGATTGATCGTGACCTTCTTCCAGTTGAAGGTCACGCTGGCCGAGTAGATCGTGATTCCGCGCTGCTGTTCTTCCGAGTCGAAGTCAGTCTCGGTCGTGCCTTTGTCGACCTCGCCCATGCGGTGCGTGGCGCCGGAGTAGAAGAGCATGCGCTCGGTGGCGGTCGTCTTGCCGGCGTCGATGTGGGCGATGATGCCGATGTTGCGGATAGCGTGAATGTCGCGGGGCATGGCCGGTGGTCGTTGTTAAAGGCGGACGGCGGCCTCGGCTGCGCCGCCAGGCGAAGCCCGCCGCCGGGATTTTGTCTTGTTTCGCGCATGAAAACGCCGTGCCGGCGACAGGCGCCGGCACGGCGAAAGCTGTCTTGGGAAATTACCAGGCGAAATGCGCGAACGCCTTGTTGGCGTCGGCCATGCGATGCACGTTCTCGCGCTTAGTAACAGCCGCTCCTTCGCGATTGTAAGCCGCAATCAGTTCGTCGGCCAGCTTCTGGTGAGCGGCACGCCCCTTCTTGTCGCGGACTGCCGCCAACAGCCAGCGAATGGCCAGCGACTGCTGACGAATACGATTGACCTGCATCGGCACCTGGTAGGCGGCGCCGCCGACGCGCTTGGAGCGGACTTCCACCTCGGGCTTCACGTTGCTTACGGCCTGCGTAAACACCTCGATCGGCTCGACGTCCTTGATCTTTTCCTGGACGATGTCCAAGGCCCGGTAAAACACGCTCTGCGCGGTGCTCTTCTTGCCGTCGTACATCAGGCAGTTGATGAACTTGCTGGCCAGCAGCGATCCATAGCGAGGATCGGGGGCTAGCGCTTCGCGGCTGGCGGTAATGCGACCCATACTGCAATTCCTGTTGCGAGAGCGGGCGAAAGCGACCGCTCGGATTCTGTAAATACAGGCCCTAGCGGCCTGCAAGGCTGAATGCCGCCGCGACGCGCACGCATCGCAGGCTTCAGCCGGTAAGTTACGACTTCTTGGCTCCGTACAAGCTGCGCGACTGCTTACGCCCGTCGACGCCCAGCGTGTCCAGCGCGCCGCGTACAATGTGGTACCGCACGCCCGGCAAGTCGCGGACGCGGCCGCCGCGCACCAGCACGATCGAGTGCTCTTGCAGACTGTGACCTTCGCCCGGAATGTAAACCGTCACCTCTTTGCCGTTGGAAAGTCGCACGCGGGCGATCTTTCGCAACGCCGAGTTCGGCTTTTTGGGGGTCATGGTCTTGACCTGCAGGCAGACGCCCCGCTTCTGCGGGCACTTGTCCAACACGGGCGACTTGCTGAACTTGCGAGGCGGCCGGCGGTTTTTCTTGACCAGTTGGTTGATCGTAGGCATCAAGCACTCTCGAATCGGGCAATATCGTATCGGTTTATGTTCATATCGGTTCGTCCAGGCGATGGCCGCCGGGAGCTGGCAAGCAGAACGGAAGAATCTATCAGCGTACCGGTCTGCCGCCGCTTGTCAAGCTAGCTTATTGGCCGCCGGCCCTTTAGCTTGCGGACCGATGGCATGTTAACCGTCAGGTTCTCTCTCGGCGCTACTCGTCGGTTCCGCCCAACAAGGCATCGAGACCGGTGGCGCCGGTCGAGGGGGCTCCCGTCGACGACGCATCCGACGAGGCCTCCGCCGAAGATCCATTCTCGCTCGCCGGCTCGCCAGCGGCGCCATTTTCCTCTTCGCCGCCTTGCAGCAACGGGAACGCCTTGGTCAGCACGCGGTCCTTCTCCTGGGCCAAGTCCAACAGAGCCTGCGGCCGAATGCGAACTTCCGACTCCTGATAGGTGTGGAAGCCCGTGCCGGCCGGGACCAGGTGGCCCAGAATTACGTTCTCCTTCAAACCGACCAGGCGGTCGATCTTGCCGGCCAACGCCGCCTCGGTGAGCACCTTGGTCGTTTCCTGGAAACTGGCCGCCGAGATGAAGCTGGCGCTTTGTACGGAGGCCTTCGTGATGCCGAGCAACTGAGTGCTGGCCGTCGCGGAGCGGGGCTTGCCCCCCTTGGCCGGTTCGCCGCCCAAGGCTTCGATCTGGGCGTTGACTTGTTCCAGGGCGTCCTTCGGCACGATCGAGCCTTCAGCAAAGTCGCTGTCGCCCTTGTCCGTAATCCGGACGCAGCCGGTCAGCTTCTGGTTCACCGCGCGGAACTCGAACTTGTCCATCACGCTGCCCGGCAGCAAGCCGGTGTCGCCCACGCTTTCAATCCGCACCTTTCGCAGCATCTGGGCCACGATGATTTCGATGTGCTTGTCATCGATTTCCACGCGCTGGCTGCGATACACGTTCTGGATTTCGCGGACCAGGTAGTGCTGCACGGCCTCTTCGCCGGAAATGCGAAGAATGTCGTGCGGGACCAGCGGCCCGTCCACCAACGCTTCCCCCGCACGGACGAAGTCGCTGGCATGGACCCGCAAGTGCTTGCCGTGCGAAACCAGGTGCTCGCGTTCGATGCCGCTTTCGCTACGGACGATGATCGTTCGCTTGCCGCGGCGTTTCTCGCCGAGCAACTCGACGAGACCGTCAATCTCCGCGATGACGGCGGGATCCTTCGGCTTGCGAGCCTCGAAAATTTCCGTAACGCGAGGCAGACCGCCCGTAATGTCCTGGGTGCCCGACACTTCGCGAGGCGTCTTGGCCAACAACGTCCCGGCGGAAACCTGGGCCCCTTCGATGACTTCGATGTGGGCCTTTTCCGGCAGGTAGTAGAAGTCGAGAATTTTGCCGCTGGCATCTTCCAGGATGACCTGCGGGTGCAGATCCCCCTTGTGCTCCATGATCAGCTTGCGGACGTGACCGCTGGGATCCTTTTCGGACCGCATCGTCTCGCCTTCGATCACGTCTTCATAGCGCACCTTTCCGCCAACTTCCGCCAGGATGGGAATGCTGTGCGGGTCCCACTGGCAGAGCACCGCATTGGCGGCGACTTCCTGGTTCTCCTCGACCATCAGGTGGGCGCCGGCCGGAATCTCGTATTTTTCCAGCTCGCGGCCCTTGGGATCGAGCAACGAGATTTCGCCGTTTCGCGTCAGCACGATCTGCTGATCCTGGTCGTTGCGGACGACCTTGAGCCGCGTGAACTTGGCCACGCCGGCCTTCTTGGCGCGAATTTCATTGACTTCCACGTGCCGCGAGGCGGTGCCGCCGATGTGGAACGTCCGCATCGTCAGCTGCGTGCCCGGTTCGCCAATGCTTTGCGCGGCGATGATGCCGACCGCCATTCCTTCTTCAACCAGCGAGCCGGTCGAAAGGTCCATGCCGTAGCAGCAGCGGCAGACGCCGAGCGCTGCATCGCAGGTCATCGGACTGCGGACCTGGATCTTTTCCAGGCCCAGCTCTTCGATGCGGCGGGCGATGTCGAGCGTGATCATCTCGTTCTCGGCGACGATCGTCTCGTCGGTGATCGGATTGACGATGTTCGCCCGGCTGACGCGGCCGCGGATCGAGTCGGCCAGTCGCACTTCGACCTTCTCGCCGCGGTAAATTACGCCCTTGGTAATGCCCTGCGTGGTGCCGCAATCGTGCATCGTGATCACCACGTTCTGCGCGACGTCGGCCAGCTTGCGCGTCAGGTACCCCGAGTCGGCCGTCTTCAAGGCGGTATCGGCCAGACCCTTGCGGGCGCCGTGGGTCGAGCTGAAATATTCCAGCACGGACAGACCTTCGCGGAAATTCGCCTTGATCGGCGTCTCGATGATTTTGCCCGACGGCTTGGCCATCAGACCTCGCATGCCGGCCAACTGGCGGATCTGTTCGACGCCGCCTCGGGCGCCGGAGTGCGCCATCAGGTAAATCGGGTTGACGTAACCCGGCTTGCGATGGTCGTTTTCCAATTCGCCCATCATTTCGGTCGTGATCCGCTCGCGGGCGTGCGTCCAGGCGTCGAGCACCTGGTTGTAACGCTCGACCTCCGTGATCACGCCGCGTTGGTAAAGCTTTTGGAACTTGAGCACGGTCTTTTCGGCGTCGGTGATGATCCGCTGCTTGCTCGGAGGCGTGATCAAGTCGTCGGTGGCGAACGACAGGCCGCTGCGCGTGCTCTCGCGGAAGCCCATCTTGTTCATGTTGTCCAGCAGGTCGATCGTGGCGCGGCGGCCAAGAATGGCGTAGCAGTCCGAAATGACCTTGGCCAGCTCGCTGCTGCGCATCGGGATGTTGTAGAACGGCATCCCATCGGGCAGACCGTCGTTGAAGATCACGCGGCCGACCGTGGTTTCGATCACCGCGCCGGGCTTGCCCTCGCGATCGCCGCTCTCGCTCTTCAACCGCCGCGTCGGCGGCAGCTTGAGCTTGATCTTGGCGTGCGTGTCGACCTTGCCAAGCGAATACGCCAAATGGACTTCGGCGGGCGAACTGAAGACCATGCCCTCGCCCTTGCGGTCGGACAAGCTCATGGTCATGTAGTAGCAGCCCATCACCACGTCCTGCGAAGGACTGATGATCGGGGCGCCATTGGCCGGGCTGAAGATGTTGTTGGTCGACATCATCAGCGTGTGCGCTTCGACCTGCGCTTCGATCGACAGCGGCAGGTGCACCGCCATCTGGTCGCCGTCGAAGTCGGCGTTGAAACCTTTGCAGACCAGCGGGTGCAGCTTGATGGCGTTGCCTTCCACCAGCGTCGGTTCGAAGGCCTGAATGCCCATGCGGTGCAGCGTGGGCGCGCGATTCAGCAACACCGGATGGTTGCGAATCACCTCTTCCAGAATATCCCAGACCTCCTCGTCCTTCCGCTCGAGCATCTTCTTGGCGCTCTTGATCGTGTCGGCGTGGCCCAGTTCCTTCAGGCGCCGAATGATGAACGGTTGGAACAGCTCCAGCGCGATCTTCTTAGGCAGACCGCACTGGTGCAGCCGCAGATAGGGGCCGACCACGATCACGCTACGGGCCGAATAGTCGACGCGTTTGCCGAGCAGGTTTTCGCGGAAGCGGCCCTGCTTGCCTTTGATCATGTCCGTCAGCGACTTGAGCGGCCGATTGCTGCTGCCCAGCACGGGCCGCTTGCAGCGGTTGTTGTCGAACAAGGCGTCGACCGATTGCTGCAGCATCCGCTTCTCATTGCGGATGATCACCTCCGGCGCGTTCAAGTCGACCAGCTTCTTGAGGCGATTGTTGCGGTTGATGATGCGGCGATACAGGTCGTTCAAGTCGCTGGTGGCGAAGTTGCCGGAATCCAGCAGCACCAGCGGACGCAGGTCGGGCGGGATCACGGGGATCACGTCCAGCACCATCCACTCCGGCTTGTTGTCGCTGTCGCGAATCGACTCGACGATCTTCAGCCGGTTGATCAGGTCTTTCTGCTTCTGCTTCGATCCGGTTTCGGCCAATTGCTTGCGCAAATCGACGGAGAGCTGCACCAGGTCCAGATTCGCCAGCAGCTTGCGGACCGCCTCGGCGCCCATATCGGCGTCGAAGCCGGCTTCGCCGTATTGCTCGCGAGCGGCGCGGTATTCCTCCTCGGTCAGCAACTGCTGTCGCTTGAGCGGAGTGTCCTTGTTGTCGATGACCACGTAATCCTGGAAGTAGATTACCTTTTCCAGGCTGGTGGTCTTCATGTCCAGCAGGTTGCCCAGCCGGCTCGGCATGGCTTTGAAGAACCAGATGTGGACGACCGGCGCGGCCAGTTCAATGTGGCCCATCCGCTTGCGGCGGACGCGGCTGTGGGTGACCTTGACCCCGCAGCGATCGCAGATCATGCCCTTGTACTTCATGCCGCGGTACTTGCCACAGGAGCATTCCCAGTCCTTTTCCGGGCCGAAGATGCGTTCGCAGAACAGGCCGTCCTTTTCCGGACGGTAGGTGCGGTAGTTGATGGTTTCCGGTTTTTTGACTTCGCCGAACGACCAACTGCGGATGTCGTGCGGACGCGCCAGGCTGATCTTTACCGAAGCGTAGTCATTAATCCGATCGTAAGAGCTTTCTGCGGTACTCACTATTCGTGCTCCTTATCGGGGACGCCTTGCGGCGAATGGGGTCTATATTCAGGTGCGGTCCGGGGGAGGCGACGTGGCTCAGACCCGTCGCTTCTCCAGTTGCATGTTCAAGCCCAAACCGCGGATTTCATTCGTCAAGACGTCAAAGCTCGCGGGAGTGCCCGCCTCGAGCGTGTTCTCGCCCTTGACCATCGATTCGTAGATCTTGGTGCGGCCTTCGACGTCGTCGCTCTTGACAGTCAACAATTCCTGCAAGATGTACGCCGCGCCGTAGGCTTCCAAGGCCCAGACTTCCATTTCGCCGAACCGCTGGCCGCCGAACCGGGCTTTACCGCCCAGCGGCTGCTGGGTGATCAACGAGTAGGGGCCGGTCGATCGTGCATGCACCTTGTCATCCACCAGATGGTGGAGTTTGAGCATGTAGATGTACCCGACCGTGGTTTCCTGTTCGAGCGGTTCGCCAGTGCGACCGTCGTGCAATTGGGCCTTGCCGTGCTTGGGCAAGCCGGCCTCTTCCAGGCAGCTCTGAATCGTCTCTTCGGTCGCCCCGTCGAAAACCGGCGTAATGGCCTGGAAGCCGAGCTTGGCGCCGGCCCAACCCAAGTGGGTCTCGAGAATCTGACCGACGTTCATACGGCTGGGCACCCCCAGCGGGTTAAGCATGATCTGCAGCGGGGTGCCGTCGGCCAGGAACGGCATGTCCTCGACCGGCAGGATCTTGGCGATCACCCCCTTGTTACCGTGGCGGCCGGCCATCTTGTCGCCGACGGAGATCACCCGCTTGGCGGCGATGTAGACCTTCACCATCTGCAACACGCCGCTGCGGAGCTCGTCGCCGCGCTTCATCGAGTTCAGCCGGCGATCCCGCTCGTCGATTGCCGCTTCGACCAGCGGCCAGCCGGTCTTCCAGGCTTTCTCGACGTCGGCCTTGCGTTGCGGGCTGCGGATGTCGAGCGACTCGATCTTGAACCGCTGCGCCTGCTCGGCGACGTACTTGTGCTCCTGGTCGCGGACCAGGGCATTGCCGTCCTCGTCCGTCAACGGACGCTGCAGGATGCCCTCCATCTCCTCGACCAACGCGCCGAAGGTCTCGGCGATCTTGGCGTTGCCTTCGGCTTCGACTTCCTTCAGTTCCTTTTCAAACGCCTTGCGCTCGTCTTCCGAAAGGCTCAGGCGACGGGAGAACTTCTGGGTATCGATCACAATCCCTTCCACGCCGGAGGGGACTTCCAGCGAGTCGTTCTTCACGTCTTCGCCGGCGCGGCCGAAAATGGCGTGCAGCAACTTCTCTTCCGGCGTCAGCTCCGTCTTGCTCTTGGGCGAGACCTTGCCGACCAGAATATCGCCCGGCCGCACGAAGGTGCCGATCTGAACGATGCCGCCCTCGTCCAGGTTGCGCAACGCCTTTTCACTGACGTTGGGAATGTCGCGCGTGAACTCTTCGCGGCCCAGCTTGGTCTCGCGAATTTCGATGTCGAACTCCTCGATATGAATCGAGGTATAGGTGTCGTCCTTCACCAGCTCTTCGCTGATGATGATGGCGTCTTCAAAGTTGAAGCCGTCCCAGGCCATGAACCCGACCAGCACGTTGCGCCCCAGCGCCAGCTCGCCCTTGAACGTGGCGGCGCCGTCGGCGATGACTTCGCCCTTTTCCACCTTCTGTCCGGGGCTGACGATCGGCTTCTGATTCTGGCAGGTCCGCTCGTTCAAGCCCACGTATTTGCGGAGCACGTAAACGTCGTCGCCCACCACGATCTTTTCGGCGTCGACGTAGGTGACGGTTCCCTTCTTCCGAGCGCGGACCAACATGCCGGAATTCTGAGCCACGTCGCGCTCCATCCCGGTGGCCACCACGGGCGGTTCCGTGACCAGCAGCGGCACGGCTTGACGTTGCATGTTGGAGCCCATCAACGCACGGTTGGCGTCATCGTGCTCGAGGAACGGAATCAAACCGGCCGATACGCCCACCATCTGGCTCGGCGCCACGTCGAGGTACTCGATCCGCTCGATCGGCGCCAACTCGAAGTCGGCCCGGTAGCGGGCGATGATATTGTCGCCTTGCAAACCGCCTTGCAGCTTGCCGTCGACCACCGGAGTGTCGGCCGGCGCCAGGTAGGCCTCGCCTTCCTGATCGGCCCGCAGCCAAACCACCTCGTCGCTGAGTTTGCCTTTGATGACTTTGCGGTACGGCGTGACCAGGAAGCCGTACTCGTCCACGCCGGCATAGATCGCCAGGCTGGAGATCAGGCCGATGTTCGTACCTTCCGGCGTCTCGATCGGGCAGATGCGACCGTAGTGCGAAATATGCACGTCGCGGACTTCGAAGCCGGCCCGCTTGCGGTTCAAACCGCCCGGGCCCAACGCCGAAAGCCGGCGTTCGTGAGTCAGCATCGACAACGGATTGGTCTGGTCGACGACCTGCGACAGCTCGCCGCGGCCGAAGAAATACTCGATGGCGGCCGAGATGCTCTTGGGATTGATCAGGCTGCGCGGCGTCATGTCCTCGATGTCCTTGAGGCTCATGCGCTCCTGCACGGTGCGGCGCAGTTTGAGAAATCCCTTGCGCAGCTCGTCGCAACCCAATTCATCAATCGTACGCAAACGGCGGTTGCCCAGGTGGTCGATGTCATCGATCTCCACCGACGGGTCGTCCTCTCGCAGCTTGAGCAGGTACTGGATCGCGGCGATCAGGTCTTCCGGCCGCAAGGTCATTTCCGTTTCGGGAATGTTGAGACCGAGCTTGCGATTGATGCGGAACCGGCCGACCTTGCCCAAGCGGTAGCGGTTGGTGTCAAAGAACTTTTCGTGGAACAGCGCCCGCGCCTTTTCCAACTGCGGCGGGTTGCCGGGACGCAAACGCTGGTAAATCTTCAATAGCGCTTCCTCGTGGCTGGCCGTGGCGTCTTCCTGCAAGCTGTTGAAGATCAGCGCGTCTTTGACGTCGGCCATGACCTCGATGGAGGTCAGCCCCGAGGTGCAAATCAGTTCAGCGGCGTTTTTGGTGATCTTCTGTCCGGTCTCCAGAATGATCTCGCCGGCGCGCTCGCTATCCGCCGGGTACACGATGTCGCCGACGGCAATTTTGCCCTCAATCTTGGCGGCGCTGCGGCCGTCGACGATCTTCTCGTTCGACGTCTCATAGAAGCAGCGCATCAGGTCCACGTTCTGGCTGTACTTGGCGTCCATGGCCCGCAACAGCGTGAGCGCCGAGAACTTGCCGCTCTGGTCGATCCGCACGGTGAGCACGTCCTTCTTGCTCACGTTCAGCTCGATCCAACTGCCTCGTTCCGGGATGATCCGGCAGCTGTGCAGCTTGCGCTCGGTGCCTTCCATTTCGCTGACGAAGTCGACGCCGGGGCTGCGGTGCAACTGGCTCACCACCACGCGCTCGGCGCCGTTGATGATGAACTCGCCGCCGCCGAGCATGATCGGCATGTCGCCCAGGTAGACCTCTTCCTCGATCGGCTGCTCTTTCGTCA